>JBOHKZ010000559.1:0-13956 GCA_050729355.1 Phenylobacterium sp.
GTTCTTCTACACCCCCGAGGTCGGCCAGCCCGCCACCGTCTACGTCCACGACGGCGTGCCCAAGTGCGTGCTCGGCGGCAAGTTCACGCTCCAAAGCCCGGGGTAGAGCGCACCCCCTCTCAGCAGCCCATTTCCGCTCATCCCCGCGAAAGCGGGGACCCAGGTTTTTTTCGTAGCTAAGCTTGGCTGGAAAAGGCCTTCGAGGCGGCCCCGCCAAAACACAAAACACCTGGGTCCCCGCTTTCGCGGGGATGAGCGGGGTTTGGGGCAGAGCTTAGAGCGCCTCGCCGCGCAGCAGCTTCGGCAGGTCGCCCACGGCGCCGCCCGCTTCGGTCATGAAGAACCTTCGCGCGGGGCCGATGCGGTTGACGGCGGCCATGCCCGCGCCTCGGGCGAAACGCAGCAGCGGGTTGTCGTTGGAGAACAGGCGCACGAAGGCGTCCATCCCGGCCGAGAGCGTGATGGTGTCGAAGCGCCGCCAGGCCGCGTAGCGCTCCAGCACCGCCTCGGAGCCGAAGTCCTCGCCCAGGCGGCAGGCCTCGACAATGGTTTCGGCCAGCGCTGCGGCGCTCTTCAGGCCGAGGTTCAGACCCTGGCCGGCGATCGGGTGCACCGCGTGCGCGGCGTCGCCCAGCAGGGCCGCGCGCGGGGCCACGAGGCGCTCGGCGAGCTGCAGGCTGAGCGGATAGGTGAAGACCGGCCCCTCGACCGTGGCGGTCCCCAGGAAGTCGCCGAACCGGCGCTGCAGGTGGGCGTGGAAGACCTCGGGCCGCGCAGCCTTCAGCGCCGCGCCGCGCGACGTGCTCTCGGTCCAGACCAGGCTGGCGCGGTCGCCGGTCAGCGGCAGGATCGCGAAGGGGCCGCCGGGCAGGAAATATTCATGCGCCACGCCCTCGTGCGGCCGGTCGAGACGCACCGTCGCCACCACGCCGGTTTGCGGATAGTCCCAGCCGATGGCGCCGATCCCGGCCTCGCGCCGGATGATCGAGCCGCGGCCCTCGGCGCCGACCACCAGGGGCGCGGTCAACACCCGGCCATCGGCCAGGGTGACGGCGGCCTCGCGTGGCCCGAACGTGGCGCTGGCCACGCGCGCGGGGGCCAGCACCTCGATGCCCGCGTCGATCACCGCCTGCGCCAGGGCGGCGCGGATGTGGCGGTTCTCCAGGAGGTAGCCCAGCGGCTCGCCGTCCGAGCGGTCGGCGATCTCGGCGCTGTCGAAGCGCAGAAAGAACGGGGTCGGCCCGCCGGTGGCCGCCCCCGGCGTCTTGCCGTCGGTGACCAGGATCTGTTCGATCCGCTGCGCGTGCGGCTCCAGCGCCGGCGCGACCCCCAGCGCCCGCCACTGGCGGAAGGCCGCATAGGCGATGGCCGAGGCGCGGCCGTCGAAGGTCGGCGCCACCTGGGCGTCGAACACCACGGGGTCGATCAGGACGGGCTTCAGGCCTGCCTGGTGGAGGGCCAGAGCCAGGGTCGCGCCGGCGATCCCGGCGCCGGCGATGATCACATCGGCGTCTTGCGTGCTCATGGCCGGATACGCCCACGAAGCGGCGCGGCGCTCAAGCCCTGCTGATTTCTGGACGCGACGGTCCACTTTTCACTTGCTGGTAACCCAGGCCGGGGCCTATCTGGCGATACGGTGGACCGGTGGGTCCAGTTTTGACGTGGCTGGGGTGCAGGTCGATGGCTGAGAACGCGAAAAGTCGACTGGTCCCGATCGCGGTCGGCGGCGTGGCGGCGGTGGCCGTCGCCATCGGCGGCGTGATCTGGTGGACCGGCAAGCAGCACTACGAGCGCACCGACAACGCCTTCATCCAGGCCGACAAGGTGGCCATCGCGCCGCTAGTCGACGGCTATGTCGCCGAGGTGCTGGTCAACGACAACCAGCCGGTGCAGCCAGGCCAGGTGCTGGTCCGCATCGACCCCGCGAGCATCCGGGCGCGGCTGGCGCAGGCCGAGGCCAACGCCCAGGCGCTGGAGGCCGGCGTCGCCCAGGTGGACGACAAGGCGCGGCTGGAAGAGGCGTTGATCGCCCAGAAGGCGGCCGGCGTCTCGAGCGCTCAGGCCCAGGCCAAGATGGCCAAGGAAGATTTCGACCGCTACGGCGCCTTGTCCAAGCAGGGCTGGGTCTCGACCCAGCGTACGCAGAGCGTGCGGACGACCCAGGAGCAGGCGAAAGCCGCCGTGGATCAGGCCCAGGCCGCCCTGGAGGCCGAGCGACGCACCGCCCAGTCCCTGGGGTCCGCCAAGGCCCAGACGCAGGCGCAGGCCGCCGCCGCCCGCGCGTCGGTGGAGCAGGCCCGCATCGATCTTTCGCGCACCGAGATCCGCAGCCCGGTCGCCGGCGTGGTCGGCGCCAAGGGCGTCCGGGTGGGACAGTACGTGCGGCCGGGCGGCGCGCTGATGAGCGTCGTGCCGCTGGGCGACGCCTACATCGTCGCCAACTTCAAGGAGACCCAGGTCTCGCGCCTGCGCATCGGCCAGCCGGTCGAGATCAAGGCCGACGCCTTCGGCAAGCGGACCATCAAGGGCCGCATCGACAGCTTCGCGCCGGCCACCGGCTCGGAATTCGCGATGATCCCGGTGGAGAACGCGGTCGGCAACTTCACCAAGATCGCCCAGCGCCTGCCGGTGAAGATCGCCGTCGAGAAGAGCCAACCGCTGGCCGGCGCCCTGCGTCCCGGCCTCTCCGTCGAAGTGCGGGTCGACGTGACCAAGAACACCGGCCCAGGCTTCGCCGAAGCCGGCTTCACGCCCGCCCAGTACGCGCGCCGCGGCGAGCAGCGCTGATGAATTCCCTCATCTGTCATCCCGGACGGCGAAGCCGATCCGCGACCCAGGGCCAAGCGGACTGCAAAACCCCCTGGGTCCCGGCTCACCGCTTCGCGGCGTCCAGGATGACAAGGTTTGTTGGGAGCTGATCGATGGCGGATGCTGCCATTGTTCAGCCCGCCGCCGCGCCGCCCTCCACGATCCTGGGGGCGGACGGCAGCCATGTGAACTGGACCCATGTCTTCCTGGGGTTCGGCGGCATGGTCATTGGCCAGTTCATGGCCATGCTCGACATCCAGATCGTCGCCAGCTCGCTGGTGCAGATCCAGTCGGGCATCGGCGCCACCAACGACGAGATCAGCTGGGTCCAGACCATCTACCTCCTGGCCGAGGTGGTGATCATGCCGCTCACCGCCTACCTGACGAAGATGTGGGGCACGCGGCCCTTCTACGTGATCGCCTCGATCGCCTTCATCATCACCTCGGTGGCCACGGGCCTGTCGACCAACGTCGACATGATGATCTTCACGCGCGCCCTTCAGGGGCTGGCGGCCGGCGCGATGATCCCGCCGATCTTCGCCACCGCCATGACCGTCTTCCCGCCCGAGCGCCGGCTGACCGCCAACATCGTCGTGGGCCTGATCGTGACCCTGGCGCCGACCATCGGCCCGACGCTCGGCGGCCACCTGACCGAGGCGCTAAACTGGCGCTGGCTGTTCTTCATCAACGTGCCGGTCGGCATCCTGGTGGTCTTCCTGGTCAGCCGCTACGCCAACTTCGACAAGCCCGACCCCAGGCTCGCCAAGGGCATCGACTGGACGGGGCTCGTCCTGATGACCGTCTTCCTGCTCTCCATGCAGTACGTGCTGGAGGAAGGCGCCGGCGACAGCTGGTTCCAGGACGACGTCATCCTGTGGCTGACGGTGCTGGCCGGCCTGACGGGCGTCGCCTTCATCTGGCGACAGCTCACCTACAAGCAGCCGATCGTCTCGCTGAAGCCGTTCGGCGACCGCAACTTCACGCTCGGCATCCTGATGACCTTCGTCACCGGGGTCAGCCTGTTCGGCGGCACCTTCCTGTTGCCGGTGTTCCTGGGCCAGGTGCGCGGCTTCTCCTCCGCCGAGGTCGGGACCACCATGCTGGTTTCCGGCCTGACCATGTTCCTCAGCGCCCCGATCGCCGGCCGCGTCAGCCGCTGGCTGGACCCGCGGCTGGCGATGTTCTGCGGCTTCAGCGTGGCGGCCTGGGCCATTGGGCTCGGGGCGCGGATCACCGACCAGTGGGGGTTCAACGAATTCCTGATGCTGCAGGTCGCGCGCGGGCTGGGCACCATGGTGGCGATGATCGCCTCGCAGCAGATGTCGATCTCGACCTTGCCGGTCAGCCTGATGAAGGACGCCTCGGGGCTGATCAACCTGATCCGCAACGTGGCCGGCGCCATCGGCCTGGCCATGCTGACCACCATCCTCGGCCACCAGAGCGCGGTGCACTACGCCGAGATCGCGTCCGCCGTCTCGACCGCCAACCCCATCGGCCAGGACATGATGCAGGGTCTCTCCGGCATGATGAGCCAGAGCGGCATGGCCGACCCCGAAGGCGGCGCGCGCAAGGCCTACGGCATGATGATCCACCGCCAGGCCATGGTGCTGAGCTTCGGCGACGCCTTCTGGTTCCTGTCCCTGGGCTGCTGGCTCGCCGTGGTGATGGCGCTCTTCGTGAAACCCAGCAACACGCCGCCCTACCAAGGCGCCGGGGACAGCCACTGATGGCCCGCGTCATCGGCCAGATCGATCTCTCCAAGACCGAGGCGATCCTCGACGCCACCATGGAAGTGCTGGCCGTCCGCGGCCTTTCCGCCCCGATGGAGGAGATCGCGCGGCGCGCGGCGGTCTCCAAGCAGACGATCTACAACCACTACGGCTCCAAGGCGGGCCTGGTCCGCGCGCTGGCGACCCGGCGGGTGCATGAGATGACCGCGCCGCTGGAGACGCCGGAGGGGCTGGTCGATCCCGCCCAGGCACTGGCCGGCTTCGCGCGCGTCCTGCTGGGGGCGGTGCTGAGCGCCGGCGGCCAGAACATCTATCGGATGGCGATGGTCAGCGCCTTCGACATGCCCGACATCGCACGCGCCATGTTCGAGGCCGGTCCGAAGGAGAGCCGCCGCAAGCTCGCCGTCTTCCTGGCGCTGGAGACGCAGGCCGGGCGGCTGAACTGCCCAGACCCCCTGCAGGCCGCCGAGTTCTTCGCCGGCATGGTGGTCGGTTCGCACCAGAGCGCCGCCCTGCTCGGAATGCCCATCACCCTGACCGATGCGAAGATCGACCAGATCGCCGTAGAGGCCGCGGCCCGCTTCCTGAAAGCCTACGCGCCCTAGTCCTCCCCCGGCGCGAAGCGCGATCAGGGGGAGGTGGTCCGAAGGACCGGAGGGGATTGCGGTCTAGCCCTCCGCTTCGTCCTCGGTGAAGCCCATGATGTGGAAGCCGGCGTCCACGTGGACCAGTTCGCCGGTGGTGGACTTGCCGAGGTCGGAGAGCAGCCAGAGCGCCGCGCCGGCGACGCCTTCCATGGAAGTGTCTTCCTTCATCGCGGAGAGCCCGCGGCCCTTGGCCAGCATCGCCCGGCCGCCCTGGATGCCAGCCAGCGACAGCGTCCGCATCGCGCCCGGCGACAACGTGTTCACCCGGATGCCCTGCGGACCCAGATCGCGCGCGGCGTAGCGGGCGGCGGCCTCGAGGGCGGCCTTGGCCACGCCCATGGTGTTGTAGTTCGGGATGGCCCGCTCGGAGCCCATGTAGGTCAGCGTGATGATCGAGCCGCCGTTCGGCATCATCGCCGCGGCCCGGCGCGCGCAGTCGGCGAAGCTGTAGACCGAGATTTCCATCGCCTGCAGGAAGCCGGCCCGCCGGGTGTTCTCGACGAAGGAGCCGCTGATCTGGTCCTTGGGGGCGAAGGCAATGGCGTGGACGAAGAAATCGATGGTCCCGAAGGCTTTCTCGACGGTCGCGAAGGCGGCGTCCATGGAGGCGTCGTCGGTGACGTCGGCCGGGGCCACGACCTTGACGCCGATGCTCTCGGCCAGCGGCTGAACGCGCCGCTCCATGCCCGGCAGGTGCAGGAAGGCCATCTCGGCCCCCTGCGCGGCCAACTGGCTGGCGATGCCCCAGGCGATGGACTGGTGGTTGGCGACCCCGGTGACGATCCCGCGCTTGCCGCGCATGAGCTCGCCCTTGGGCATCTGATAATCGTCGGCCACGACGCGTCTCCCTCGATTGTTGCAGGGTTTGTGGAGGCGCCGCGCCCGCAGGGCAAGATTTGAACCACGGAAAACATGGAATGGCACGGAAGGCGGGCCGCCTCGATTCCGTGTTTTTCCGTGTTTTCGGTGGCTATTCTTCCCGGCGCTTCGCGCTCTCGGCGCGCCAGTCGGCCAGCACCTGCGCCGGATCGCCCCCAAGCTTGCGGATGCGGGCCCACCAGCGCTCCAGGGCGGTATCGTAGTAGTCGAAGATGCACGGCACGCAGCCGCGCTGACAGCAGGTCTGCGGGTCTGGCTCGTCGGGCGGCCGCGGGTAGTCCGGTTCGGGCAGCCCTAGACCTTCGCCATCACCAGGCAGCCGTTGGTGCCGCCAAACCCAAACGAGTTGGACATCACGGTCTCCAGCTCGCGATCCGCGCGTTCCAGGAGGATCGGCAGGTCGGCGAACGCCGGGTCGAGGTGCTCGATGTGGGCGCTCTTGGCGGCGAAGCCGTTGTTCAGCATCAGCAGGCTGTAGATCGCCTCCTGCGCGCCCGCCGCGCCCAGGCTGTGGCCGGTCAGCGACTTGGTCGAGGAGATCAGCGGCGGCTTGTCACCGAAGACGGTGCGGACCGCCTCCATCTCCTTGGTGTCGCCCACGGGCGTCGAGGTGCCGTGGGGGTTCAGGTAGTCGACGGTCCGGCCGCCGATGGTGGACATGGCGAGCTTCATGCAGCGCGCCGCGCCCTCGCCCGAGGGGGCGACCATGTCGAAGCCGTCGGAGTTGGCCGCGTAGCCCACGATCTCGCCGTAGATCTTCGCGCCGCGCGCCTTGGCGTGCTCGTACTCCTCCAGCACCACCACCGCCCCGCCGCCGGCGATCACGAAGCCGTCGCGGTCCTGGTCATAGGCGCGGCTGGCCACCGAGGGCCGGTCGTTGAAGTTCGAGCTCATGGCGCCCATGGCGTCGAAGAGCACGCTGAGGGTCCAGTCGAGCTCTTCGCAGCCGCCGGCGAACACCACGTCCTGCTTGCCCATCAGGATCTGCTCGTAGCCGACCCCGATGCAGTGGGCCGAGGTGGCGCAGGCCGAGGAGATCGAGAAGTTCAGGCCGCGGATCTTGAACCAGGTTGCGAGCGTCGCCGACGGGCCCGAGCTCATCGCCTTGGGCACCGCGAAGGGGCCGACGCGCTTGGGGCCGCGGGTCTTGGCGGTCTCTGCGGATTCGATGATCACCCGGGTCGAGGCGCCGCCGGAGCCGACGATCAGGCCGGTCTTCTCGTTGGAGACCTCGCTCTCCTCAAGCCCGGAATCGGCGATCGCCTGTTCCATGGCGATATGGGCGAAGGCGGTGCCCTGGGCCAGGAACCGCGCGGCGCGCCGGTCGACCATGGACTCCCATTCGATCTGCGGCGGGGCATGCACCTGGCAGCGGAAGCCGAGCTCGGCATATTCCGGCGCCGCCACGACGCCCGACTTGGCCTCGCGCAAGGAGGCCAGAACTTCATTCGTGTTGTTGCCGATGGACGATACGATGCCCATCCCGGTCACGACGACGCGACGCATGCTTCCTTCCCCGACTATCCGGCGCTACGGCCGCTCATGAGCCCCACGCGCAGGTCTTGCGCCGTATAGATGGGGTTTCCGTCGGCTTCCAACACCCCGTCGCCGATGCCCATGACGAGCCGGCGGTTGATCACCCGCTTCATGTCGACCTTGTAGGTGACTTTCTTGATGTCCGGGGTCACTTCGCCGCCGAACCTCACTTCGCCGCAGCCCAGCGCCCGGCCGCTGCCCTTGCCGCCGATCCAGCCCAGGTAGAAGCCGACCAGCTGCCAGAGCGCGTCGAGGCCCAGGCTGCCGGGCATCACCGGGTCGCCGATGAAGTGGCAGCCGAAGAACCAGAGGTCCGGATTGATATCGAACTCGGCCTCGATGTAGCCCTTGCCGTGCGCGCCGCCGGTATCGTTGATCTGGGTGATACGGTCGAACAGCAGCATTGGCGGCGCCGGCAGCTGGGCGTTGCCCGGCCCGTACATCTCGCCGCGGGCGCAGGCCATGAGCTCTTCGAAGCTGTAATGGTCCTTGGCCTTGACGTCGGTCATCTGCAGTCCCGCTGTGATAAGGCGTCAGCCCCTACACGAGCCGGGCGCGCGGCTCAATGTTCGTCAACGGACCGCTCGCGGCGCCGGCCGGCACTGAGGGGCCTCCGAAGTGCCCCACAACGCCCCTTCGCGCACCCAGCCCGACGCGCCGTCCAGGTGGATCTTGCACCAGCCTTTGTCGCAACGATCCAACGCGGCCGTAGCCCGGGAGTTCAAATAGGCGGCCGGCTTGGCCGTGGCCTTGGGCTTGCGGTAGAGCTCGGCGGGGGTGGCCAGGGTGTTCATCACCGTGCGACGCCCGTCGGTTGTGCGCTTGTGCACCCAGGCGGTCTGGCCCTGGGGGTCGCAGACGCGGCGCCACTCGCTGGTCTCGGCGATGATCTGCAGCGGAAGGCCGCGCGCCTTGTAGACCCAGAGCAGCCGGTGGTCGTCGCCGGGACCGGCGCGGGCGTTTACCTTGTCGAACTTCAGCGAAACGTAGCGCGGCACCGGCATGCCCGACGGAGTCTGCCGTTCGGCGGCCTCCGGCGCGGCCTGGGCGGCCCCGGAAAGGCTCGCAGCGGCCAGCAAAGCCACCGCCAAGCTTTTCAGCAGGCGCCGCATGGGCGGCATCATTTGGTGCAGGTCTCCTTGGCCGTACATGGACGCTTTGCTACAGGTCTCTTCAAATACGACGCGCCGGCGAAGCGGCGCAGGAAACGTTCCGTCTCAGCATGGCCGCCCGCAAGCCGAAAGTCATCGTCACGCGCAAACTTCCGGATCCGGTGGAAACCCGGATGCGGGAGCTGTTCGACACCGAGCTCAACCTCACCGACGAGCCGCTCACCAAGGCGCAGCTCGCCGAAGCGGTCGGGCGCTGCGACGTACTGGTTCCGACGATCACCGACAAGATCGACGCCAAGCTGCTGGAAAAGGCGGGGCCGAAGCTGAAGGTAATTGCGAACTTCGGGGCCGGCGTCGACCACATCGACGTCGCCGCCGCCATCGCCAAGGGCATCGCGGTCACCAATACGCCCGGCGTGCTCACTGACGACACCGCCGACCTGACCATGGCGCTGATCATGGCGGTCGCCCGCCGGATCGTCGAAGGCGCCAATGTCGCGCAGCAGGGCAACTACCACGGCTGGGCGCCGACCTGGATGATGGGGCGCCGGATCACCGGCAAGCGGCTGGGGATCATCGGCATGGGCCGGATCGGCCAGGCGGTGGCCCGCCGCGCCAAGGCGTTCGGCCTGCAGATCCACTACCACAACCGAAAACCGGTCAGCCCGCGCATCGCCGAGGAGCTGGAGGCCACCTACTGGGAAAGCCTCGACCAGATGCTGGCCCGGATGGACATCATCTCGGTGCACTCGCCGCACACCCCGGCGACCTATCACCTGCTCTCGGCGCGCCGCCTGAAGCTGATGCCGCCGCACGCCATCCTGATCAACACCGCGCGCGGCGAGATCATCGACGAGGCCGCGCTGGCGACCCTGCTGCACGAAGGCGCCATCGCCGGCGCCGGCCTCGACGTCTTCGAGTTCGAGCCGCAGATCAATCCGAAGCTGCTGGGCCTGCCCAACGCCGTCCTGCTGCCCCACCTCGGCTCGGCCACCTTCGAGGGCCGCATCGACATGGGCGAGAAGGTGATCATCAACATCCGCACCTGGATGGACGGCCACAAGCCGCCCGACCGCGTCATCCCCTCGATGATGTGAGCAATCCTCCCCCAGCGCGGAGCGCGATTGAGGGGGAGGTGGATCGGCGCGAAGCGACGGGACGGAGGGGGTTGCAGCCCACTCCAAGCGCCTTGCGCTTCAACCCTCTCAGTCAGCTTCGCTGACAGCTCCCCCTAAGGGGAGCACCTATCTGACCCCACACACCGGACAATCCGGATCGGCGCCGATGCTCACCGTCCGGGTCTCGGCCGCCAGGGCGTCGTAGATCAGCAGCCGGCCGGTAAGCGGCTCGCCGGCGCCGACGATCAGCTTCACCGCCTCCACCGCCATCATAGAGCCGACGACGCCGGCCAGCGCGCCCACCACGCCCACGGCCACACAGGTCTCGGCGTCAGGCGGGATCTCGGGGACCAGGCAGCGGTAGCAGGGCTGGGCGCCGAACACGCCCACCTGCCCGGTCCAGCGGCCGATGGCGCCGGAGACCAGCGGCTTGCCGTGCCGCACGCAGGCTTCGTTGACCACGTAGCGGACCGCGAAGTCGTCGGTGCCGTCCAGCACCAGGTCGACGCCTTCGACCAGTTCGTCGGCGTTGTCCGGGCCGAAGGCTCCCGTATGGCCGGCGACGAAGATGTCGGCGTTGAGCGCCGCCAGCCGGTCGGCCGCCGCCTCGGCCTTGGGCCGGCCGATGTCGGCCTCGGTGTAGATCACCTGGCGCTGCAGGTTGGAGCGGTCCACCACGTCGGGGTCCGCCAGGATCAGCGTCCCGACGCCGGCGGCGGCGAGATAGAGCGCGGCGGGCGCTCCGAGACCTCCGGCGCCGACGATCAGCACCCTGGCCGCCTTGAGCTTCTGCTGACCCGGCCCGCCCACCTCGCGAAGCACCAGGTGGCGGGCGTAACGCTCGATCTCGTCGTCGTTGAAGAGCATGGCGGATATCTTGGCCGTCCGGGTCGCCCGCGCAACCGCCATCGTGACGCCGGTCGCAGCCTGACGGCCGCTCGTCGCGCCCGCGCTCAAATTGTGCGTGCGGCTGGGCCATAGGAGGATGTCGCCCAACGGAGACCTCCGAACGATGTTGAAGATGCTCGTGGCCGTCGCGGCGATCCTGGCCGCCAAACCCGCGCCCGCCGCGCCCGCGGATCCCGCCCCGGTCATCGCCGCCGAGCGCGCCTTCTCCGCCCGCGCCGCCGAGGTGGGCGTCGCCCGGAGCTTCCTCGACAACATGACCGACGACGCCATCGTCTTCGCGCCCGAGCCGGTGAAGGCGAAGTCGGTCTACGGCGGGCGCCCGCCCGAGAAGACGCCGAAGGACGGCGGAACGCTGCTGGCCTGGTGGCCGAATTTCGCGGGCATCGCGCGATCCGGCGACCTCGGCTTCACCACCGGGCCCGCCGAGGCGAACGGCAAGCGCATCGTCCACTACTTCACCGTCTGGCGGCGCCAGGCCGACGGCGGCTGGAAGTGGGTCTACGACGGCGGCGCCGACAGCGACGCCCGCGCCGCACCCGGCCCCGACGCGCCGGTCCAGGCCATGCCGCCGGGCGATCCCACGCCGCTCAGCCCCACGGTTGCGATGGAGCAGGTCAGGGCCGCCGAGGCCGCGTTGGCGATCCGCGCCAGGACCGATGCCGCGGGCGCCTTCAAGCCGGTGCTGGTCGCCGGTGCTCGCATGCAGGGTTCGTCGCTCGCGCCGGCCACGACCCCCGACGCCGTCACCCGGGAACTGGCGACCCGCGCCAAGGCGATCGAGTTCTCCGCCCTGGGCGGAAGCGCTTCACAGGCCGGCGACCTGGCTTGGACCTACGGCGATGCGACCTGGACGGGCGGCCGCGGCCATTACGTCCGCATCTGGCAACGCCGCGGCGGCGCCTGGAAAATCGTCTTCGACCAGATCCTGGTGGTCCCGAAAAGCTAGCCCCGCTCGCGCCGGGCTTCCCAGATCGCGTGCTGCAGGGCCTCGGCGAACTCGCCGCGCTCGCGGGGGCTGAGCGCCGCAGCCACGGGGATCTCCCGACCGGAGAGCATCAGGTTCACGCCGACCGTCCGCTCCTCGTCCTTTTCGACCGCCACACGCGTGAAGGCGGTGGGGCTCTCCCAGACGACACGGCTGGAGGTCGGCGTCTCGTGCGTCACCCGGACGTCCCGGGCCGTGACCTTTACCCGCTCCACGCGCTTGGCGGCGCGGAAGCTGGCCACGAAGGCGATGATCACCGCGATCAGGTCGACGGCCAGGAAGATAGGCACCAGGGTCGCGCCCATCGCCACGAACACCGCCGCCGAGCAGCAGTTGGCCACGGTCACCACCGCGATCAGGATGATGAAGCCCCGTTCGGAGAGTGAGCGGTTCGGCGTGATCACCGCATCCATGTAGGTCTGGCTGATCATCAGGATCACGAGGATAAGCCCGGAAAGCGCCTTGGCGAAGGGGTCGCGTGCAGCCATGTTCGCCGCATATGGCCAAGCCCTCGAAGCCCTCGAAAAAGAAGCGCCTGCCGCCCGCCGAGCAGGCGCGGATCGCGGAGATCTTCCGCCGGTTCGAGGAGCAGGAATCCGACCCGCGCACCGAGCTTGAATACGACAGCCCCTACACCCTGCTGGTGTCGGTGGCGCTGTCGGCCCAGGCCACTGACGTCTCGGTGAACAAGGCGACGGCCAAACTCTACGCGGTCGCCGACACGCCGCAGAAGATGCTGGCGCTGGGTGAGGAGGGGCTGAAGCCGTTCATCTCCTCGATCGGCCTCTTCAACACCAAGGCCAAGAACGTCATCGCGCTCAGCCGGATCCTGGTGGAGCAGTACGCCGGCGAGGTGCCGCTGAACCGCGAGGCGCTGATGGCGCTGCCGGGCGTGGGCCGCAAGACCGCCTCGGTGGTGCTGAACGAGCTGCGGGTCGAACCGGCGATCGCGGTCGACACCCACGTGTTCCGCGTTGCTCACCGCCTGGGACTGGCGTTCGGCAAGACGCCTGACCAGGTCGAGGCCGAGCTGATGGCCGTGGTGCCCGAGCCGCTGCTGACCCGGGCCCACCACTGGCTGATCCTGCATGGCCGCTACGTTTGCGTCGCGCGCCGGCCGAAATGCGAGGAGTGCGTCGTCGCCGATCTCTGCCCCTCGCGGCATCTCTTTGTGAAAGACGCTCGATGACCGTTCACCGCCGCGACCTGCTGCTAGGCCTCTCCGGCGCGGCGGCGATCAGCCTCGTGCCGGCGCGCTCGGCCGCCCGGATCCTGGACGCTGTCCCCGCCCCGGACCGCGAGCTGATGGTCCCCGTGCGCGGCGGCCGGATCTATGTGCGGGTCAACGGCCGCCTGGATGGCCTGAAGGCGCCGCTGGTGATGGTGCATGGCGGGCCGGGATCGAGCCATGCAGGCTTCATCCCCGCCCTGCCGCTCGCCGATGACCGGGCGGTGATCCTCTATGACCAGCTCGACAACGGCCGCTCGGACACGCCCAACGACCCGTTCAACTGGACGGTCGAGCGGTTCGTCTCCGAGCTCGACGCAATCCGCGCCGCCCTGAACCTTCGCCAGTTCCACCTGCTGGGCCAGTCGTGGGGCGGGACGGTGGTCAACGAATACGCCGCGCGCCGCCCGGCCGGGCTGAAGAGCCTGATCCTCTCCAGCCCGCTGATCTCGACTAAAAGCTGGGAGGTCAGCACCACGGCGCGCCTGAAGAGTCTGCCCGCCGCCGTCCAGGCGCAGATCGCCGCGCACGAGGCGACCGCCGCCAGCGATCCGGCCGGCTACGAGGCGGCCATGAAGCCGTTCTACGACGCCTTCCTGCTGCGCCACGGCGCGCCGGCCTACCTGCAGGCCTACAAGGCGGCGCTGCCCGTCCCGTTCGCCGTCAAACAGTACAATTACATGTGGGGCCCGGGCGAAATCCGCGCGACCGGGACGCTGCGGGACTACGACGGCGAGCCGCTGCTGAAGCAGATCGCCGTCCCCACCCTCGTCCAATGCGGCGAGTTCGACGAGTTCTCGCCCTCCGCCTGCCGGAAGATCGCCGCCAGGATCAAGGGCGCCGTCACCGCCGTGATCCCGGGTTCCGGGCACTCCACCGCCGCCGACGGCACGGAAGCCTATCTGAAGAGCGTCAGCGGGTTCATTGGGGCGCACGACTAGCGGTCGCGTTGCCGCCAGGGCGGATATTGGGTAAGTCCCCCTTCCCTGCCCTGAAAGCTGAAC
>JBOHKZ010000560.1:0-10489 GCA_050729355.1 Phenylobacterium sp.
GCTGTAGGCAGCGTCGTTCGCGGGATCGTCTCGCCAGGCGCTGAACTCGCGGAGTTCGGCCGTAGTGATGCGCGGCTGGCTGAGCTTGGCGATCCAGGCGGCGGCTTCCGCTCTAGGATCTCGACGAGACGACATTCGCGGAGATCACCAAGCCGTGTCGGCCTGGTCAAGCCTGACACGCGCAACGGCACTTCGCGACGGTTGCGCTTGCTCCGCCGGATCGCCATCTCACCTGCAATAACCTTACAGGAGGTATGGGAATGGGTGCCGCGAAACAAGCGCAGATCGTTCACGAAGAACAGGTCGGCGCGGCGACGAGCTACTTGGTTCATCTGGGCGTGCTGGAACAGTGCGAATGGCACGGTAACGTCTGGCAAGCTGACTGGTCTATGGAAGCGTATTGGCCTCTCGCCGTCGCAGAATGGAAGAAGGGCCAAAACGGCCTGGTGCCCTGGGCCGCGGAAATGAGCGTCCGGGAGTTCACGGATTTGCTCAAGGCGGCCTTCGAGGAGCACCCTGGAGACGGGTGCTATGCGTGCGAGAACAACGCGAGGGACTAGGTGTTGCGCGGCCCCCGATCCGTGACGCCTCGCTTGCCCTTCCACATGTCGATGGTCGCTTGGCTGGGGACCGTGGTCATGGCAACCCAGGAGCCCGACGGGAGCGCCCGCGCGGAGTAGGTAAGTTCGCCCCCGTTGCAGCCCCAACCGGGGCACGCGGGCTTCCTTCCCCACCAGATCGCGTCAGGACCGTAGACCCGGATCATCGAGCGGAGGTCGGCGCGCAGCTCGGTGCTGCATCGGTTACAACGGGCGCGTAACTCCCACTTCGCCAAGTGCATCTCGGCGAGCGTCATGGCGAGCACCGGGCTAGGCGGGCTGACGATCCGGTCGGGGTTGCGATGGCCCATGCCACGACGTGAACATACGAGGAACATCAGTCAAGCCCGGTGGGGTCATGAAGATGTGAATTTCGCCCCTTCCCCGGCTTCCTCGCCCTGCGCTTCCTCACTACCGTCGGCGGGTGCCTTCATGGGCGGTGGCTGCACGCTGTCCACTACCGCTTTGAACTGAGCCGTGGACGGGCCGCCCCTGAAGTAGACACCTGTAGTGACGTTCTGCCCACCGTCCGCGTGGCCGACCACCGGCTTCACGATGTGCAGGTGGTGGCCAGCCCTAAGGGCCTCGGTCACGAACCAGTGCCGCCAGGAGTGGAAGGTAACCCTCGAACG
Organism: Phenylobacterium sp.; assembly: GCA_050729355.1. Taxonomy (GTDB): domain Bacteria; phylum Pseudomonadota; class Alphaproteobacteria; order Caulobacterales; family Caulobacteraceae; genus Phenylobacterium. The sequence continues at coordinate 1,232 of JBOHKZ010000560.1, forward strand.
GCGCTGCCCCTCCCCCAGGTCGTCCACGCCCATCTTGCGTCGGTAGCGCACGAACTCCTGACCCGCTGCCGCTGACGGCTTGCGAACGCCCGTGGGGTCACGTGCGGGGAGGCCATTGATGAGCAGAGCGTCAGGCTGCTTCCCGTCGCTCAGTCGCCGCACGGTCTCTTCCAGGGCTGGGTGGACCGGTACATCGCGCTGGGAAGCGTCGGTCTTGCCTTCGCCCGTTAGGGAACGACGCGCGTTCACGGCGAACCACCCGTCAACGCAGTCCCGCACCTGGAGGCGGCAGACCTCATCCAGGCGCATCCCGGACAGGGCCCCGATCCACATGATGTCCCTCATGCGCTGGGTCGCCGGACCATGCAGCAGCTTTGCGGCCTCGTCAGGAGTGAAAGCGCGAGCCTCCCCGTCTTCGCCGAGAGCTTTCGAGCGGCGGACTTCAAAGCTCTGCTTCAGCCACGGGTTCGGGATGTCGTCCGCCAGGTGGCCGCGCCGTGACAGCCAGAGCCAGTAGGAGGTGAGTGCCGAGATGTCCTTGTTGATGGTCTTCCGGTGGTTCAAGATCGAAGTCAGGCCGGTTGAGATGAACTTCCCTGCGACCTTGCGCGTGATCGCCTCCAAGGCCTCCGGCGCGCCGCCTTTGGCACACCACGACGCCAGGCGCCCCACTGCTCGCCGTACGTCGCCCTTGTACCGCGCGCTGAAGTCCTTCTCCGCCAAGAACGTCTCCAGGTGCGCCGTAAGGGGCGTGGCGGTGCCATGGACGACACCCACGAAGGCTAAGGCTGCGGGCAGCCCCTCGGAACGCTCGATCTCCTCGGCACGGTCGCTCAGGAGGACGGAGTACAACCCGTGCTCGTCGTCATCATCGTCGGGGCCCTCGGGATGTCGGGCCGTGTCGAGCGCCCGACGCCAGTCCAGCGCCTCCACGATCCGGGGGTTACCCACCACCCGTTCCGCACCCACCAACTCGGCCTTGAACCGCGCGACCACTGGCCACTTGCGCCGCTCGGCGAGAGCCGGGCTGTCCGTGTTCAGACCCTCCTTCAGCTTCGTCTTGCCGACGTGCGCTTGTAGGGCTTTCGGCACGCTCACCACCACCCGGATGGAGCCGTTGTGCCATTCGAGGTGAGACCCCAACTTCCGACGCGAACTCATACGCACTCGACCACTGCGGAGCCCGCCCGAGGTACCCAAAACGTACCCCTGCCGCGTACCCCTAGACTGACGATTTCCGCTTATCCCCTCGGGGCTTAGGCGTCCACGTCCAAGAAGTCGGAGTGTCCCACTCGCACCGCCACTGTGGGGCGGAATTTCCTGAACTCGGCATAGCGCGTTGAAGCGCCGTTTACGGATGGCGCAGCGCCCAATTAAGCCTAGCTTGAACTCGCGTGCAGCGGGGAAGCCATGCCTGGGTTTGCTGAAGAGCCGGAGGGCGAGTTCGCCAACATCCCAGAGGCCGCTTCGAGCGGCCTAGGCGCGGCCATGGAAGTGGCGGTGGCGCGCCGGCGCGGCAGGACGAAGTCCCAATCCGATGACCCCGAGCTCGACAGCTTCCTGCGAGGGCAGGCGCGGCTCGCGGAGCTGCAGGCCGAACATCTGCACGAGCAGCGCGGCCTGATCATCTCGCGCCTGCGCTGGGGCCGGTTCGGCGACCGCATGCGGGCGCTGCTGCAGACGATGACGGCGCTGGCCGGCGCTGCAGTCGTCGGGGTGGTCGCGACCATGGCCTGGGGGGCGCACCAGGCGCACGGCCTGGCGATCGAGGCCTTCTCGGTGCCGCCGGACCTGGCGCGGACCGGGCTGACCGGCCAGGTCGCCGCCAGCCGCTTCCTCGACAAGCTGCAGGTCCTGCAAACGGCCACGGCGCAATCTGACCGCCCGAGCCAGTCCTACAACAACGACTGGGGCCAGGACTTCAAGGTCGAGATCCCGGACACCGGCCTGACCTTCTCCGAGTTCGAGAAGCTCCTGCGCGAGCGACTGGGCCATGTCAGCCACGTGACCGGCGAGGTGGTGAGCACGCCCACCGGGATCGCGCTCACCGCGCGGATGGGCGATGCGCCGCCGAAGACGTTCTCCGGCCCGGTCACGTCCTTCGACACCCTGGCGCAGCAGGCGGCCGAGGCGGTCTATCGCGACAGCCAGCCCTATCGCTACGCCGAGTACCTCGAGGCGGCGCGGCGCTGGGACGAGGCCTTCGAGGTGATCTCCGACCTGGCCACCAACGGTCCGCCCGGAGAGCGCGGCTGGGCCTATGCCAAGTGGGCGCTCATGGACATCACCGACCATGGCGATCCGACCGCCGCGCTCCGCCATGCCGCGCTCGGCCGGAGCCCTGGGCGCGGCTCGGACATCAACGATCAGATCGCCTTCGTGAACACCGCCGTGTGGCTTGGCCACGAGGAGGCGGACCTGGCCTATTCCAAGACCCTGGCGACGGACGCTCAGAAACGCCTGCCCGACACCAGCGAGGTCTTCTACTCCTCCAACCGGGTCCTGGCCCGCGCCTGGCTGAGCTTCCTGGAAGCGGACTACCGGAGTTCGAGCGCCTGGTGGGTGCAGACCAACTCCGGCGCCAACTTCGGGGCGGCCTGGGCCCTGGGTCCCCTGATGGTCGCCACGACCGACATCTTCGGACATGACCTTCCGGCCGCGCGCAAGGCGATGACCCTCGCGCCCTGGGCCACCGACTCCGAGGCGGCCTGGAACATCGCCACGGGGGCCTTCCCGGCGCTGCCCCACTACTGGATGTTTGCCGAGCTGGGCCAATGGGACAAGGCGCTCACCGAGGCGCGCGCCTTCGACGCGACGCTGGAGGCGGGCAAGGCAGAGCGGCCGGTCTACGGCCTGATGCAGCAGGTTCTGAGCTGGCCGCTGGAGGCGCTGGCGCTGGCCCACACCGGCGACGTGGCCGGGGCGCAGGCGCTGATCGGCAAGACGCCGCTGGACTGCTACCCCTGCCTGCGGGTCCGGGGCCAGGTCGCCGCCCTGGAGCGGGACTGGCCGGCCGCCGAGAGGTGGTTCGCCGCCGCAGTGTGTCAGGCGCCCTCGCCCCCGCTGGCCTACGCCGAGTGGGGCCGCATGCGCTTGGCCAAGGGCGACGCCGACGGCGCGATCGCGGTGCTCCAGATCGCCGCGGCCAAGGCGCCGCGCTTCGCCGACCCGCCCCAATTCTGGGGGGAGGCCCTGATGGCCAAAGGCGACTTCGCCGGCGCGTCCAGGAAATTCGCCGAGGCCGGCAGGCTCGCCCCCAACTGGGGCCGCAACCATCTAAAGGCCAGCGAGGCCCTGGCGCGGCTGGGCCGGACGGACGCGGCCCGGACGGAGCTGCGCACGGCGGGCGGGCTGGACCTGACGTCGGCGGAGCGGGCCGAGTTCGCAGGAGCGCTGCACTCCTGAGGGTCCGCCTCCCGCGGTCGTCTCAGCCGCCGTTGCCCTTGCCTTTGCCGTTGTTGCCTTTGCCGTTCCCGCCGCCGTCAGAACCCGCGCCGCCGTTGGGACCGCCGTTGCCCTTGCCCTGACCGTTGTTGCCCTTGCCGTTCCCGTTAGCCCCTGACGGCGAGGCGGCCGCAGCCATCGCCCCGTCAATCTCGGCATAGGCCTTGCCAAGCGACCTTCCGGTCGCCGCCACCGACACGATGATCGCGGCGGCGATCAGGGCGCTTATGAGCGCGTACTCGATGGCGGTAGCGCCCTCGTCACGCGCGGCGAAATTGGACCAGTTCAGCACAGCCACCTGCAAACCGTTGAGCTGCGCCACTATGCCGGGTCGCAGCTAACCTCCTGTGAAAGGAAGTGGTTAGCGCAGTCAGGCCAGTTGCTCAGGCCCCCGGGCGCGCCGTCGGCGGATCACCGTCCCAATGCCGGCGAAGCCAAGGATCATCATCGCCCAGCTGGTCGGTTCCGGGACCGCGTCGAAGGCGTTCCCGGCGATGGCGAACTGGGCGAGCTGCCGCCCAGCCGACAGCCCCGCCGCATTATCGAAGCTCCAGTGAATGCCGCCCCACAGACGGCTGTTCGCCGCATCGGTCGCGGAGTCGCTGAAGCTGTCCCAGCAACGGCTGTTGGCGCCGGCCGTGAGGCAGAAATTCCCGTCGTCGCCGAAGGCGGAGGCCAGCACCGTGCTCGCGGCGCCAGCGACCGCGGCATGGGCGGACTCGTACGAGGGGTGCGGCGGTGCGGCGATCAACGAATTCCAGGTCGCGTCGCCCACGGTCGCGGCCACCCCGTCCAGGTCGCCAAGCCGGATGGCTGTGATCGGCCGCCAGTAGTCGTACTCATACTTCGTGTCCCACACGGAGATGGCGGTATCCGCCAGGGTGGTCGTCAGCAGGGCGAAGATGCTGGCGTACTGCAGCGACGACATCGCCTCGCCCAGAGAGGCGTCTATCCCCGCCTGTACCCAGGCGCCGGAGCCGGCGGCGCCGGCCCAGAAGAGGGCGCTGGCGGTCTGATCGGCGGTGCGGATCGCGCTGCCCAGCGCACCCAGCGTCATCACCTCGTTGTAGGCCGCGATGTATTCGGCGCTGCCGACGGCGGGCGGGGGACCGGCGCGGAACTGCGAATCCGAGGTCATCAGCCAGGGCTGCACGTCGCCCCATTGCGGCAGGGAGGCGGGCGCGAGAGCCGGCGGGGTCAGCGCATAGTCCCCGATCCCGCCCGATGGGCTGTAGGGCACGACCGCGGTGGAGCCGTCGCCGGTCCGGCTGGCGATCGTCGCGGCGGCCATGGCGGCGCCGGTGGCAATGCCGTTGGTCTTGGCGACCCCGTCGGGAACCAGCGCCAGGCTCGCGGCGAGCGCGGCGTCGAACTCGGCGGTTTTCGCCGGGTTGAGGCTGACCAGCACATCGTGAGCGGCCTGGGAGGTCGCCGCGCGGGTGTCGCCGCCAGGCGTTCCCGAAACGCCGAGATAGGTCTGCCCGGCGAACCCCGAGGTCGCATTGACCGCCCCGTATATGGCGACGTCGACCATCGCGAAGCCGCGGGATGTTACGGTCGGGGAACCCGCGAGGCCCGTGCTCAGGACCTGGTTCCAGTAGAGCACCGGATCGTCCGTCACCCCGGCGACGGCCGCGCTCGCTTCGCCGCCGGCGAGGCCCAGCCCCGCCGCGGCGAGGACGGCGACACAGGTGAGCAGTTTCGAGCGGCGGGTTTGCCGAGCCTTGCCGGCGGGTTGGCAGTCAACCATCGCGATAACTCCATCGTTCATACGCGGCGGGATTACGCTGGCCAGCGAACAGCGCTATTCATTGCGCAGGCGCGCGGCTTGCCGCCGACGCTGCGCGGGCATCTGGTGTCGGAGGGCGTCGGTTGGGCTTCACTTCACAGACCGGCTTTCCGCCCGCCCCACCGCACCGGATGGACGCATCCATCGAAGCTCAACCGAGCGCGCACCGACATGAGCGGAGCCTGATCTGCCGCCGATCTCTCGCCGATGAGCGCTGATCTCTCACCGATTTCCATCGACCTCACCCGCGAGCGGCCGTTCCGCCTGGGCAAGCTGGAGGTGAACCCGGCCACGGGAGAGCTGTTGTGGAAGGACGGCCGCGAGGTTCTGCAGCCGCGGGTGATGCAGGTCCTGGTGACCCTGGCCGCCCGACGGGGCGAGGTGGTGTCGCGCGACGAGCTCATCGCGGCCTGCTGGGGCGGGCGGGCCGTGGGCGAGGACGCCATCAACAGGTGCATCGCCGACCTGCGTCGCCGGGCGGCGCGCAGCGGCGCTTTCCACCTCGAGACCTTCCCCCGTGTCGGCTACCGGCTGAGTGACGGCGCCGGCGTGCAGGCGGCCAAGGCCCAGTGGTTCCGCCTGCCGCGAGCGGTCGCGGCGTCAGTGCTGCTGCTTTTGATCGGCGCGCTGGCCATCGGCTTCTGGAGCCTGCGCGCGCCCCGCCAAGCCTTGCCGTCGCCCCGTGTCCAGGTGATGCCGCTGCATGTCGAGAATGCGGGGCCCGAGGCCCAAGCCTTCGCCGAGGAGTTCGGGGCCGAGATCACCGGGGTGCTCAACGAGTCCGGCGTCCAGACGACGCTCGCGTCCAGCGACAAGCCGGCGCCCGGAACAGACCTCGACCTGCGGGGGATCGTCAGCCGCGAGGGCGGCGTCACCCGGGTCCGCGTTTTCCTGGAGGATTCCCGCGAGAGGGTGACCCTCTGGAGCCGGCTCTTCGAGCAGACGGGTGATCTTGGCGAGCTGCGTCAGCGCGTGGCGGTGGCGGCGGCCGAGACCATCTACATCGCCCTGGAGCCGAGACTGCAGAAGGGCCTCAAGCTCGACCCCGAAGTGCTGGCGCTCCACATCAAAGGCAGCGGGTTGGTCACCCAGCCGCAGCCGCTGCGCGAAGGCGAAGCGCGGCGGGCCTTCGAGCAGGTGATCGCTCGCGCCCCCAACTACGCCAACGGGCACGGCGTCCTGGCTGTGGTCCTGGCCAATGACAGCGCCAGGATGGCGCCGGCCGAACGCGCGGCCGTGCAGGCGCGAGCCCAACGCGAGGCTGCGGCCGCGATCGCCATCGATCCCTTCGCCGCGGGCGCCGCATACGACGCGTTGCAGAAGATCCGTCGCCAGCAAGCGCCCACAGATCTCGTGGCGCCGGAAGATATGGTGCTGGAGGGTCTTCGACGGGCCCCGGAATTCCCTTTCCTCAGCATGCGCGAGTGTCGGGTGCTGATGGAGGCGGGCCGGGCGGCCGAAGCGCTTCGGTATTGCCAGCGCGCGCTCGCGCTTCGTCCACTGGCCGGGCCGGTGGGCCACAGCTACGCCCTCGCGCTGCATGTCGCCGGAGAAGAAGTCCTGGCGCAGCAGGCCATCGAGCGCGCCGCCCGGCTGAATCCCGAGCACAGGCTGACCCGGCTGGTTCGCTTCCAGATGGCGGCTTTCAGCGGCCCGCCCGATCAGGCCCGTGCGCTGCTGCACGATCCCCAGCGCCGACCCCAATTCTTTGAAGCCCAGGCGATTGCCGCGATGGACAGGTTTCTCGACGCGCGGACGTCGAGGCGCGGGCCAGACGTTGAAATGGCCATGCAGGACCTGCGGAGCGCGCTCGCCAGCCGACGTCTGGATCTTGCGTCGGCGGTGATGGCCGCCGCCGCGCTTGGCCGGGTGGACGACGCCTTTGCGATGATGGCCGGCCCGGCGTTCGAGAGTGCGGTCGCCGCCGGCGGCGCGACATTCCTGATGGATCCCTCCACCGCGCCGCTGCGGCGAGACAGCCGCTTCTGGGCGCTGGCCGACCGCGCCGGACTGGTCCGCTACTGGACGCTGCGGGGAAAGTGGCCGGATTTCTGCCCGGGGGCTTCGGATCTGAACGGCTGCAAGAGCGCGGTGTCGCAGCGCTAGGGTCCTCCGGACGCCGCCTCGCCCGTCCCTGGCCTCGCCCCCATCAGAAGACAGGCCTCGTCGCGCCCCCGCCATCCCCCTTCGCGCCATAGAGGCTCTCTTCCCGGGTGAAGTGGTAGGCGGCGGTGTCCAACCCCTGCTTGGCGATCTCGATGGCGAGATAGTCCCGTCCGAACGGTCGGCAGCGGCGCTGCATGGCGCCGAGCGCGCCGTGATAGGCCGCCAGCGCCTTGAAGGCCTTCAGGGCCTCCATCCGGTCGCCAAGTCTGCCGTTTCCTCCGCCGCGCCCACCTTCGTCCTCACGGACCGCGTGGTAGAAATAGCGCCGCCGGGTGAAGTGAAAGGCGGCTGTCTCCACGGCGTCGAGGGCGATCCCGAGGGCGGCATGGTCTGCGCTCAGCGGTTTGCACTCGCGCTGCAACGCCAGCAGATCGCGGACGTGCGGCGTCAGCAGCTCAAACTCACGCACCGCCGCGTCCACCGCCCCCAGCCCCACATACGTCATCCTGACCATTTGCTCGCCTCGCTCCGCACTTCGGAACAAAGACAGAACATCAGTCGGCTGGCGAGTCACATCGCGAACCTGACCGTTCAAGCCTGTGGATGCTCGGCGGCGGCCGACTGTCCGCTTTCGACCCTTAGCGAACCCTGGGCGCTTCACCCACCAGCGAGCGGATGATCGGCTCCAGCAGCCGCGCCAGGTCGTCGGGGTCGGCCTCGGCCAGGCTCGGGAGCGCCATCGTCTGCCGCAGAACCTGCAGGCCGGCGACCAGGGCCAGGAAAACGCCCGCCCGCTCTGCGGCGTTCGGGCCCTCGAGCATGCTGAGAAGGGTGGCCTGGTGGCCCCGGCCGATCAGGTCCCGCCCAAGTTCGGCGGCCTTTGGGCTCCCCGCCGAGTGAAGCATGATCAGGAATCCGTCGAGCGGCGTGGCTCCTGGCGTCGTCACCTCGACCAGCGATTTCGCCAGGGCGGCGGCGAAATTCGGCGCCTTCAGATTCTCGGGCGAGAGGATCACCGCATCGCCCATCGTGTCTGCGGCGACTTCGGCGAAGAGCTTCTCCTTCGACCCGAAATAGCGGTTCACCAGCATGGCCGTGACGCCGGCTCCGGCGGCGATCTCGCGCACGCCGACGCCGTCGTATCCAGCCCGCGCGAACGCCTTGCGGGCGGACGCGAGGATGGCTTTTCGCGTCGTGGCGGCGTCCCGGCGGCGGGGTGCGGCGGTCATATATATACACCTGTAGACATGGCCACGATGAAAGTATACGAATGTAGACTTATCGGCAAGCGACCCGCACCCCGGAGGATTTCATGGCGACCGATCTGGTCCTGGCGACAGGTGGAACGGGCTTCATCGCCCAGCACTGCATCATAGCTCTGCTGAACGCGGGCTATCGGGTCCGGACCACGATCCGTACGCCCGCCCGCGAAGACGAAGTGCGCAGTTACCTGAAGACCGGCGGCGCCGAGCCGCGAGACCGCCTGTCCTTTACGATCGCCGACCTTGGCGCCGACCAGGGCTGGGCGGAGGCCGCCGCCGGCTGCGCGTTCGTCATGCACGGCGCGTCCCCGACCCCGTCCGGCGACCAGGTCCGCGAGGAGGATTGGGTGAGGCCGGCCGTCGATGGAAACCTGCGCGTCCTGCGGGCCGCCAGGGCCGCAGGCGTGAAGCGCGTGGTTCTCACCTCTGCGTTCGGGGCGGTGGGCATGGGCCACAAGCCGACGGCGCGGCCGTTCGACGAGAGCGACTGGACCGAACTGAACGCGAAGGTCGCGCCCTACCAGAAGTCGAAAACCCTCTCCGAACGAGCCGCCTGGGACTTCGTCGCCGCCGAGGGACAGGGCCTCGAACTGGCGGCCATCAACCCGACGGCGGTTCTCGGCCCGGCTCTGGGCCCCGACTACTCCCACTCCATCC
>JBOHKZ010000561.1:0-5650 GCA_050729355.1 Phenylobacterium sp.
GTTCATGATGTGCTGCACGCTGTTCGGCGGTTCGGCGGCCTTCATCATGACGGCGCTGGGCAACTCGTCGGTCTCGCCGGCGCACCTCGCCCTGGTCTTCATGGTCGGGCGAATTCTGCTGCCAGGCTCGGGCGCCTACAACGCCGTAGGGCCGGCGATCCGCAGCAACATCTTCCTGACCTTCTACGCTCTCTACAGTGCGGCCACCGCCTTCCTCCTGCCTCGCATCTTCGCCGGCCACATCGCGGTCTCGGGGCTGCGGCCGGTGACCATTCGAAGCGCCTTCGACACCTTTCCCCTGACCTTCACCAATCAGAACCTGACGACGGCGGTCTACCTGCTGGGGACGCTGATGGCCGCGATCTGCGCCACCGTGGTCGCGCGCCGCCCGGATTCGGCGCCGAAGATCGTTCGGACGGCCTGCCTCATCGCCTGGGTGCATGTCGGCTTCGGCGTGCTCGGCGTCGCGCTCGCGACCGTAGGGCTCGGCCGGATCCTCGACGTCTTTCGCAACGGCAGCTACGGGCAGCTTGAGCAAAGCTACAACGGGATGATCCGCATCGCGGGGGTGTTTCCCGAGGCCTCCGCCTACGCCTCCTACGCCTTCGTCTGGCTGGTCTTCACGTTCGAGTGCTGGATGCGCGACCTGCAGCCCCGGCGCACCGGGCCCGCGGCGGTCGCGCTGTTGGCCATTCTGGTCTTCTCCACTTCGGGCTCGGCCTATGTCAGCCTCGCAGGCTACGCAGTGTTGCTGGTGCTGCGGTTCCTGGTGTTCCGCCAGGACCTGAAGCCCGCCAAGGCGGTCGGCATACTCGTCGTCGGCATCCTGGCGCTCGCTACGATCCTGGCGCTCATGGTGGTGGTGCCGCGCCTCGCCGACCAGCTCGGCGACATGTTCCGGCACATGACCGTGGACAAGGCCGACAGCGTGTCGGGGCGGCAACGCGCCTTCTGGGCGATGCAGGGGCTGGAGGCGTTCAAGGTTTCCCACGGGCTGGGGATCGGGGCGGGCAGCTTCCGCTCTTCCAGTCTCTTCCTCGCGATCCTGGGTTCGACGGGGGTGATCGGCGTGGTCGCGTTCCTCGCGCACCTGATGGCGGTCTTCAAGCCGCTCAGGGCCAGCACCTACCTGACGTCGCGCGACGAGCGGCAGGCGGCGGGTTCCGCGGCCAGCTGGACCGTGCTGAGCCTGATGATCCCCGCCTTCATCAGCGCGGCCTCGCCGGACCCCGGCCTCACCTTCGCCGTCCTGGGCGGGCTCGCCCTGGGGTGGAGACGGTTGCGCGCGCCAGATCCGAGGATGCGGCCGCGGACCCGATCGGTGGCGCCGCCGCCGTCCGATCTTGCGCAGACGTACCGGCTGCGGGCCCCGCCGCACGCCTCATCAAGGAGTCGGTCTTGAGATTGTTCGTCGTCATCGCGACCGCCGGCCGCGCAGCGCTGACCGCCCAGACCGTAGAACGCCTGGCCCTGCAGACGCGAAGGCCCGATGGGGTGCTCGTCGTGGGCGCGAGTCCCGAAGACGTCGTCGGGGTGACGGCCCCTGGGCTGCCGGTGCGCGTGGAACTCGCCAGCAAGGGTTCCTGCAGCCAGCGCAACCATGCCCTCGACGCCCTCGAAGGCGATTGCGACCTGGTCGCCATATTGGACGACGACTTCGTCGCGGCCTTCGATTTCCTGGAAAGCGCCGAGACCCTGATGAGGGCGCGCCCGGAGGTGGTTGGACTGAACGGTCATCTCCTGGCGGATGGGGCCCGGGGTCCCGGCGTGCCGTTTCAGGAGGCCTGCCGGCTCCTGGAGTCCTACCGGCCGGACCCGCGGTCGGCGCTGGAGGAGCAACCGCTGGAGACCCTGTACGGCTGCAACATGGTCCTGCGCGCGAGCGCGATCGGGGGGCTGAGGTTCGATGAAAACCTGCCGCTCTACGGCTGGCAGGAAGACGTCGACTTCACGTTCCGGCTGCGCACGCGCACGCGGGGGCGGCTGCTGAAATCCCCTGCGCTGGTCGGGGTCCATATGGGCGTGAAGATCGGCCGGACGCCCGGAAAGAAGCTGGGCTACTCCCAGATCGCCAACCCGATCTACCTGCTGCGCAAGAAGACCATTCCGAAGAAGCTGGCGGCGAAGCTCCTGGTGAAGGGTCCGCTGGCCAACCTCCTCAAACTGTGGCGGTCCGAACCCTATGTCGACCGGCGAGGGCGACTGACCGGGAATCTTATGGCGCTGGGAGACCTGCTGCGGGGCCGGATGGATCCCCGGCGGATTGTCGACATCACGTGAGGCGGGCCAGCCCGATGCGCCCGATCTTCTTCAACGGGAAGCTCTACGCCGGCGGGGTGAGCGGCGTGCGTCGGGTCGCGGATCGGCTGATCCACGAGGTCGACACCAGGCTTGGCGAGCTTCCCGCGGCGGAGCGCCCGGAGGCCACGCTCTTCCTGCCCAAGCGCCGTCAGTGGCAACCGAACCTCAAGACAATCCGCGTCGTCGAGGAATCGCGGGGCGACACCCAGTTCTGGGAACAGCTCGTGCTGCCGATCCGGGCTCGGGGAGGGGTGCTCGTAAACCTCTGCAACCTCGCGCCCGTGCTGCATTCGGCCAAGATGCTGATGCTGCACGACGTGCAGTTCCTGTTTCCCGACAGCTCCTATCCGGCCCGCCTGCGGTGGGGGTATCGCCTGCTGACGCCATTGATGGCGCGAACCTCCGAGCAGGTCCTGACCGTCTCGGCCTATTCCCGCCAGATGCTCGACCTGTGCGGCGTCTCGGCCCGCGACCGCACCGAAGTGCTGCACAACGGCGCGGACCACATCCTGGACACGGCGCCGGATCCCGGGGTGGTCGGACGCCTGGGATTGAGGCCCGGGGGGTTCGTCGTGCACGTGGCGAGCCCCAAGGCCTACAAGAACACCGCCGTGATCCTTAAGGCGTTCACCGATCCGAGGCTGGACGATCTCGACCTGGTTCTCGTGGGGCCGGATCGCGCGAAGCTGTTGCAGGCCGGGCTCGAAGTGCGAGGGCGCACGATCTTTGCCGGGGCGGTCGATGACGCAGGCCTTCGGGGGCTCTACGAGGCGGCGCTCTGCCTGGCTTTCCCTTCGCGGACCGAGGGGTTCGGACTGCCGCCGATCGAGGCGATGGCCTGTGGCTGCCCCGCCGTGGTGTCCGCCGGCGGCGCGATCCCCGAGGTCTGTCGGGACGCGGTGCTCTATGCCGACGTGGATCGGCCGGACGCCTGGGTGGACGCCTTCCGCCGCCTTGCCGATGAGCCCGAGTGCAGGGACGCCAAAATCCTCGCGGGACGGCGCCGTGCGGCCGATTTCACCTGGGACGCCAGTGGTCGGGCGCTGATGGCGGCCCTGCTGCGCCGGGTGAGGGCCTAGCCCGCGGGCTGAACCAGGGATCGGCCGCCCGCCCCGCGCCGCCTGGCGTGCCGGACGCCGGCCGCCAGCATCGAGCCGAGTATCCTGGTGCGCAAACCCCAGTAGCGCCGCGACGCCAGGGCCCGCGGCCGCAGGCTGGCCGCGTCGACCAGGAGACGTGGGAAGAGGTGGTCCGCCTTGGGCCGGTCGACGCCCAGGTACCTGCGCCAGATGCGCAGCCGGACGTAGGGCTCGAGCAGCCAGGGCGGGATGTCGCCGCCGGCCGGGTCCCCGGAGATCGCGTGCATCTCGGCAAGCGCGGCGCTGCGTTCCTGGGTTTCCAGGTGCTTCAACGAGATGGCGCCTTCATGCCTCCGGTAGATCAGCAGATCGCGGTCCGGGTTGTCGATCGTGCCCAGCTTCGACAGGCGCAGGAACAGGTCGTAATCCTCGGCGTGGGGAAAGTTCGACCGGTAGCCTCCGACATCCAGCAGAGCGGCGCGCCGCACCATGATCAAGGGGTGCATGGCCACAGCCACTCTCGGGGGGAAGCAGGTCAGGTCGGTGCGCCGATGGCGACCGCCGGTGGTGCGGCCGGCGAACGAGCCGTCGGGCCCCAGCGAGCACGCGACTCCGCCAACCAGCGCACAGCCGGGATGGGCGTCGAGGTAGTCCAGCTGGAACTGGAACCGCTCGGGCAGCGAGATGTCATCGGCGTCCATGCGGGCCACATACTCACCCACGGATACGGCAAGCCCGGTGTTCAACGCCGCGACGATGCCGCCGTTGTCCCGCCGCACGACGCGGACCCGGTCGTCGTCCTTGGCGAAGGCCCTGAGGATGTCGGCTGTCCCGTCGCGGCTGCCGTCGTCGACGACCACCAGCTCGAAGTCCCTGTAGGTCTGGGAAAGGATTGAGCCGATGGCTTCGGTGAGGAACGCCTCGCCGTTGTAGACCGGGAGCAGGCAGGAAATCCGCGGCGCCATCGTTGATCAGGTGCTGACCGCCTGCCCCTTCGCCCAGTCGAGCGCCGACCGCATGGACGTGGAGCGATGGGTGAGGGGCGAGGCGCTCGTCCAGCAGGAGATGAAGCGGCCGACCTTCCCGTAGTTGTTGTCCAGGACGGCATGCGGAATGCCCAGAAGCAGGCACAGGATGTGGGTGTGAAGCCGGTCGGTCACGACCGCGCGTCCGGAAGCCAGAAGGTCGCTACCACGCCTGACCCTCGCCTCAGCCGCCGAGTTGAAGGCCCCGAAACGGAAGGCGCCGGGACCCTGCAGGAGCGCGGCGCGCAAGGCGCCACAGGCCTTGGCAAGCCGCAACCTGGTCCTCGGCTCGACGAGCCAATCGGTGACCCGGAGGCTGAGCCCCGAGTCCGAATGCTCGGCCGGCCCGCTGGTCTCCACGTCGGTTCGCAACAGGCACAGGACGTCGAGCTCAGGGGCTCGCGGCCGGGCGATCGGGCCGATGAAGAAGGCCATGTCCGGGCAGAGGATCGTGTCGCACTGGAAGTGTCGCCGCGCCAGATGGAGAGATTCGTGATCGCGCACGAAGAGCGTGAAGCGCCCGTGACGCTCGATGAGCCGCGCCGCCTCGTCCCGCCTCTCCGGCGACGCGAAGTGGATCGACTGCGGAAACTGGATCAGGGGCTGACCGCGGGTCTGCTCGAGGAGGCGGTTGCGGAAGGCCTGGTGATGGGGCCACAGGTCGCCGAAATTGCCGCCGCCATGGATGTAGATGGGTCCGGTGGGGCAGCGTTGGCGCAGGTCGTCCATGGAAAAGTTTCGCAGCGAAGCGACATAGGCCGGCAGGGCGCTGGCATAGCGGCGCAGGTAGGCCATCTCTCCCGCCCAGATGGCGGAATCGCCGACGTTGGGATGACCCGGAAAATCGAGCAGGGCGTAAGGCTGCTCCGGCGTGTGAGGCTCCAGGGCCCGCCTGGCGCTGGCCGAGAGCGTCTCGATCAGGCTTGCATCGGTCGACATATCCAACGCGTCTCCGAACACTCTGAAGCCAAGCGCCGGCTCGTCCCAACAGGAGGTCGCCGCACGCTCGCCCCTGGATTGGCGTCGCGGCCAACCGCCCGCAACTCTATGTTATTGTGAAGCTTCAACTTTTTGGAAGGCGCCTCGCAGTCGGCCATCCGGCGCCTCGGAGGCGCCGGAACGCGCGGTTTTGAACCAGATCGCGGCGACGCGGCGCGATTGTCCTTTGCCAAACGCCGAACTGGCTGGAGACATCCTGCCGCCTGAGCCCGAGTAAAGCGTAGAGGCGCAATGCCACCACCGCCC
>JBOHKZ010000562.1:0-10407 GCA_050729355.1 Phenylobacterium sp.
GACGTGGACCATGTGGTAGCTGTCCTCGAGCACCTCGAGGCGGGTCGGCCCGGCCAGGGCGTCGCGCAGGCGGTGCGCGTTGCGCAGATGCGCCATGTCGTCCTCACGCGCGTGCACGATCAGGGTCGGCGTGCGGATATCCGGGCCCGCGCGTTCGACGTGGCGGGCCAGCCGGTACATCTCGTAGAGCGCCCCCAGCGGCAGACGGTCGATGGAGCCCTCGATCAGCGTGTCGGGGGCGCGCGCCGCGAGCTGCCGCAGCCGCAGGTCCTTCAGGCCATAGGGGTAGGTCTCCTCCCAGCTCAGGCGGCGGACGAGCGGCAGGTTGGCGACGAACTGGATGACCGGAGCGGCGGCGGCGAAGCGCGGCATGTTCCAGCCGTCGTATTCGAAGGTCATCGAGTAGGCGGCCGCCCCACGGATCTCCGGAGCCTCGGCGCAGAGCGCCAGGCCGAGCGCGCCGCCTACGCAGATGCCGGCGACATAGACCTCGTCCACCTGCTTCGCGAGGCGGCGGTAGGCGGCGCGGACCGAGGCCAGCCAATCGCGCCACGTGGTCTTGAGCAGCGCCGCCTCGTTCTCTCCGTGCCCGGCCAGTTGCGGGGCGCACACGCCGAAGCCCGCGCGGTTGAGGCGACGCGCCACGGGGCGCATTTCGCTGGGCGCGCCGGTGAGGCCATGGATCAGGAGCACGCCCTTGCGGCCGTCGCCCTCCAGCTCGAAGCTGCGGTCGATCACGCCAGGCCCTCCCGCGCGGAAGCGCTGCGGCGGCGGTTGCCGCGGGCCAAGAAGCCTAGGGCATGGGGCGGCCCGATGACGTGAACGCCACGCGCCTCCTGCTCTCGTGAGATGGATCGGCGAAGGGCGGGCAGCCGGCTCCAGTGGACAGCCGGGCGATAGTGGTGCTCGGCGTGGTGGCCGTTGTTGAACCAGACGAGGTTGTAGAGCGGCGCGTAGGTGGAGACGCCCCAGGCCATCGGCTCGTCCGGATTGCCCCGATAGTGCTCGTAGTAGCCGTTGAGCTGCGAGAGGGCCTCGCCCACGAAATAGAACGGGACGAGGAACAGCACGGCGCGCCAGTCGACGAGCGCCAGGGCCAGCAGATAGACGGCGATGGCGCCGATCTCGATGCGCCCGAAGACAGCGTCTCGCGGTCGCTTGGCCTGCAGGGCGCGATAGATGTCGCCGGCGTCGTCGCGGAAGACGCCCTTCGCGACGTAACTCCAGACCGCCTCCGGCTCGCCGCCCTGCCCGTGCCGGTAGATCGACAGCCAGTCGCGGGTCTCGCCGCCCGGGTCGGGCCGGTCGCTGTTGCCCTCGTGATGGCGCAGGTGGACCCAGGCGTAGAACCGCTGCGGCGTGAAGAGCGCCAGGCTCTCCAGAAGGCTGAAGGCGTCGTTCAGCGGCCGCCAGCGGAAGTAGGGCGTGTGGATGAAGTTGTGCGCCACGCTGTTGATGTTCCAGCTGGCCGCGTAGGCGAAGACCGCGCCGCAGAGCAGGTTCGCCCACCACGGGCGGTGAGCGAACCCCGCCACGACCCAGACCACGAACGCCACGTGCGCCAGCGCCGCCAGGACCGACAGCGCATCCAGGCGCGTCCAGGCGAACAGGCCGTGTCGACGCCTCGGCAGGCGATGATCCTGCGCGCCAGTCAAAGGCCGCCCTCCCTGAAACCTGAGAGGGCGATGCAGAAGACGCCCACGGTAACCAGTCCTGCCCCGATCTTCTGGCGGCGACTGAATGGTTCCTTCAGGATCACGGCCGCGGCGAGCGGGGTGCCGGCGTAGGTCAGGGTGGTGATCGGGAAGGCCACGGCCAGCGCCGCGTGCTCCAGCACCAGGAGCCAGACCCCAACCTCCAGGAACCAGATTACGATGCCGCACCAGAGCAGCGGCTGGCTCGCCAGCGACAGCACATAACGGTCGGGCGAGGCCTGCAGGCTGGCCGCCTTGAAGTTCAACTCGCGGGCGATCTCCGCCAGCACGCAAAAGCCCAGCAGGCCCAGGGACCACAGGGTGAGTTGGCCGCTCATCGGTCCAGATCCGCGATGAGGTCGAGAAGCTCGAGGTTTGCCGTCTCGTTCATGGCTTGGGTCGCGGCGCCTGGTCGGGACCAGGGCTGATCGAGCAGCGCCTCACCGCGCTTGAGCAGCCCCGCGAGCGGGCCGCCGCCGTAGATTGCGGGCGACCAGTCGCCGACCACGTCGGCGCCGATGATCCGGTGATGCGCGCCGATCCGCGCCACCATCGCCTTCAGGAACGCCAGGCTGGTCTGGCCCTGGTCCCAGTTGGTGCCGGCGTCGGCGGCCTGCAGCACATCCTTGTCGATCGTCAGATAGACGGCGTCTGTCTCGATGCGGGTCGGGAGGAAATCGAGGAAGGCCGCCTCCCCCATCGCCGCGATGGTGGGCCACTCGTGGCCGGCAAGAGACAGGGTCTGGGCGCTGCGCGGCGCCCGGTAGGCATAGAGCTCGACGCGCTCCTCGCTCAGCAGGTCGAGGTCGGCGCCCTTGCCTTCCGGCCGATCGATATCGTCGCTGCAGACGCCCACGGTGACCACCCGCGCGACGTTCGGCAGCCGCGCTGCCCAGCCGACCCAGGAGCCGCAGTGCGCGCCGTTGGCGAAGCGCACCCAGTCCGGATGGTTGTCGAAATGCAGCAGGGTCACCGGCGGATGGCCGGCCGCCTCGCTGGCGCGTTCCAGCAGGGTGGGCGTGATGTGATGGAAGTCTCCCGAGCCGGAGAAGACCAGGGTCGCGCCCTGCGTGGCCGGCAGGTCGGACGCCACCCGCTCCCGCAACCGTTGCAGGGCGCGCGGCCGGCTCCACAGGCGCAGCGCCGGGCCCAGGTGGCGCAGGTCGACGCCGCGTCCGCCGCGGTCCCACACCGAGCACGCCAGGTCCCGCTGCCGGGTAAGGGCGCTGTCCAGATGCAGGAGCGCGGTGCGCATGTCGGCCCTCAGTCGGCCACGCAGCGGTGCAGCAGGACGTCCAGCAGGTTCAGCGCCAGGTCGATCTCTTCGTATGAGATGTGCAGCGAGGGCGCGAAGGTGATGACGTTCTTGTGGTAGCCGCCGACGTCGAGGATCAGGCCGTAGGTCCTGCCGCCGACCTGAAGGTCGCCCTTCATGGCCTCGGTCTCCATGCGGTCGAGCAGCGGCTTGTTGGGCGCGTAGCCGTCCGCCTGGCAAATCTCGGCGCGCAGTGCGAGGCCGAGGCCGTCGACGTCGCCGATCTGCGGCCAGCGCTTCTGCAGGTCCTTCAGGCCGTCGAGGAAGTAGGCGCCCTTGGCCGCGACCATGCTCTCGTAGTCAGTCTCCTGGGTCATCCGCAGGACGTCCAGCGCGATGGCCGTGCCCATCGGGTTGGCGTTGAAGGTAGAGTGCGTGGAACCCGGCGGGAAGACGGTCGGGTTGATCAGCTCGTCGCGCGCCCAGAGGCCCGACAGCGGGTTCAGGCCGTTGGTCAGCGCCTTGCCGAACACCAGAACATCAGGTTGCACGCCGAAGTGCTCGATCGCCCACAGCTTTCCGGTCCGGTAGAGACCCATCTGGATCTCGTCGACCACCAGCAGGATGCCGTGCTCATCCAGCACCTTCTTGATGCCGGTGAAGAAGTTCGGCGGCGGGATGACATAGCCGCCGGTGCCCTGGATCGGCTCGATGTAGAAGGCGGCGAACTCCGCCTGCCCGGTCTTGGTGTCGAGGACGCCGTTGTATTCGGTCTCGAACAGGCGGGCGAATTTGGCCACGCAGAGCTCGCCGTACTCCTCCTTGCTCATGCCCTTGGGGCCTCGGAAATGGTACGGGAATTCAATGAACTGCGCCCGGTCCCCGAAGTGGCCGTAGCGCCTGCGGTAGCGATAGGACGAGGTGATCGCGGACGCGCCGAGCGTGCGGCCGTGGTAGCCGCCCTCGAAGGCGAACATCAGGCTTTTGCCGCCGGTGGCGTTGCGCACGATCTTCAGGCTGTCCTCGACGGCCTGGGCGCCGCCGACGTTGAAGTGCACTCGGCCCTGGCGTCCGAACTTGCGCTCGGCGTCCTGGGCGATGGCGGCGGCCAGCTCCACCTTTTCCCGGTGCAGGTACTGCGAGGCGACCTGCGGCAGGGTGTCGAGCTGCCGCTTGGCGACGGCGTCGAGGCGCGGGTTGCGGTAGCCGAAGTTGACCGCCGAGTACCACATCTGGAGGTCGAGATATTCGCGGCCCTGGGCGTCGTACATGTACGAGCCCTCGCAGCCGGTGAAGAACTTCGGATCGGGTAGATAGTGGACCGTATCGCCCCACGAACAGTACTTCGCCTCAAGGCTGCGAAGCTCGGTCTCGGTCAGCGGTTCTGCAACAGCGTCGTACATGGAAACTCCGGTTTGGGCGTTCAGAGCGAGGCGGCGCGATCGAGGTCGGCGGGCAGCTCGCCCGTCAGGCGCGCAAGCGCGCTGGTCACGTCGTGGAAGGTTTCGAAGGGCAGGTAGGCCTGGCCGCGCGCGTGGGCGTAGCCGGCCAGCGCGCCCTTCGCGAAGAGCAGGTCGGCGCGGCCCGAGACACAGAAATCGGAACGACCGTCGCCCACATAGACCGTGTTCGGGCGGTCGTCCGTCCACGGTCCGGTCACCCTGCACTTGCAGACCCCCGAGCCGGCCGCGCACCCGGCCCGGGTCCAGGGTTGCTCCAGCCGCCACGCCCCCGGTTCGCCGGCCAGGTGATTGGCCACCACCGGCAGATGTCCGAGACCGTGACGCCCCAGGATGCGGCTGATGAAATAGTCGACGCCGTCGCTGACCACGGAGACCGGCAGTCCGCGGCGCTCGGCCCAGACCACGAAGTCGCAGAAGCCTGGATCGAGCGCCGCGCCATCAAGCACGGCGTCCAGCTCTCCCTGGCCGCCGCGGATCAGGGCGATCTGCCGGCGCATGCACTCCGACGCGGTGATCTCGGCGGCCACCCACTGGGCCTCCAACGCCCGCCACGCCGGATCGGCCAGAGCCTCCAACACGCGATCGGTAGTGTCCTGCACGGTGATCGTGCCGTCGAAATCGCAGATGATTCGCATGCGGCCTGGTGCCTAGCGCGCCCCCGCGCCTGACCCATCGACGGCGCCGGTTGGGCGCCTCCTCAAAAGAATCTCGTCAGCCGTCGGCAGGTCCGCGACAACGCGGCTCGGAGGTCGCGTTCAGAAGCTGCGGCTGAGGCTCAGCGTGACGGTCCGGGGGCGCAGCGGCGTCGACTGCCGCGCCCGCGAGCGGCTGAACGGATTGCCGAACGAGAAGGTGTCGCCGCGCTCGTCGGCGACATTGTCCACCGCCAGTTGGACGCGGGTTTTCGCGGAGCTGACGGCGAAGGCGAGCCGCCCGACGGCGTAGCCGCCCATCCGGCTCGCCGCAGCCCCGTCGAAGGTCAGGAAGGAATGCCCGACATAGGCGACCTGTCCAGACGCCTCGCCCCGCCAGCCGTCGGCGACCTGCCAGCGGTAGACCGCATCGGTCGAGCCCAGCACCGACGAGACGCCTGGGAGCCCGATATCCACGGTGGCGGGGAAGGCGTCCGAGGTCCGCGTGATGGTCGGATCCTCGACCAGGAGATTGCCGCGCACCTCCCAATGATCGTCCGGTCGCCAGACCGCCTCCAGCTCCACGCCGGTGTTGGCGCCGTCCCCGATGTTGACCGTCATCTGCAGGCCGGATGGCAGGTATTGGTCCGTCTGCAGGCGACTCCAATCGGCGTGAAACACCGCGGCGCGCAGGCGCAGCGTCCGGTCGAACAGCGCGAGCGTGCCCCCGGCCTCATAGTTGCGCAGCCGGTCCGGCCGGAACGCTGAGCCGATCAGCCCCGGGGCGACGCCGTCCGCCGCGCCCGGAATGTTGAAGCCGCCGGCGCGAAAACCCTCCTGGTACTGGATGTACGCGACCGTATCGGGTGACCAGGCGTAGCTGGCGCGGAACTTCGGGGCGATCCCGGAGTCGCTGAGATGACGCTTCGGCTGCACGAGGCCGGGCGCTAGGTCGAAGTCTTCGGATTGCGAGCTCACGCGGGTCGCGAAGAGGCGCCCACCGATGGTCATCTTCAGGCGCTCGGTGAGGTCGTAGGCCGCCTCTCCGTAGAGCGCGGCTTCCGAGAGGTTGTCGCTGCGCCGATAGACCGAGCGCACAGGTCCGCCGCTGAGATCCGAGAGCATCGCCCGATCGGTCTCCTCGGTCTGCGAGGCGAACAGGCCTGCGAGCCAGGTCAGGCGCCCCTCTCCTGCGGACGTCAGCACGGCTTCAGCCACCGAGAGGTCGACCTGCCGGATTTCGTCGAAGGCCGCGGGCGCCGTGCCGCCAAACGCGCCCGTCGCGTCGTAGCGGGTCTCCACCGTGTGATCGATGAAGGCCCCGGAAACTTTCAGGCTGGCGACCTCGCCGGCGTGGGACACCGAGCCGCTGACCTCGGTGAAGTCGTTGTCGTGCGGTTCGCGCACCTGGGTATCGCGGGTGAGCTTCCCGCCCGGCCCCTGGGCGTACTGGCTGTCACGGGTGTTGATCGACTGATGGGCGAGACCGGCCTGCAGGCCCCACCCGCCGGACAGATCGATGACGGCCGCAAGACGCCCGCCCGAACGCCGCCCGTAGTTCACATCCCTCAGTCCGAGGCGCGTGTTGTCGATATAGCCCGGCCGCTCGTCGCGGTAGGCCGAACCGCGTAAGGCCGCGCGGCCGTCGAGCAGGGGCAGGTTGAGCGTCGCATCGACGCCGGTCCCCTCGGCCCCGTGCTGGATGGCGGACGCCTCGACGCTCACCTCTCCGCCGAACGACGTCGGATCGGGCTTCGCGGTCACGATCCGGACGATGCCGCCGATCGAGCCGGAGCCGTAGAGCGTGCCCTGCGGCCCCCGCAGCACCTCGACCCTGTCGACGTCCACCAGGCGCAGGTCGGGATCGGGCGCGCTGTAGGTGATCGGCACATCGTCGAGGTAGAGGCCGACCGTCGACTGGGTGTGGCCGGTGAACGATCCGTCGGAGAGACCGCGGATGAAGATCTTGTTGCGCCCCGACCCCAGGTTGGTGACCGTCACCCCGACCATCTGCGACGCCGCTTCCGCGAAGGACTTGCCGCCCAGCCGTTCCAATTCCGCGCCGGACATCGCGGAAATGGCGTAGGCGCGGCCGATCAACGGCTCTTCCCGGCGCTCGGCCGTCACCACCAGTTCGTCGAGGGAGGTGACCATGGGCGGGCTGGGCGGCGCGGGGCTCGGCGGCGGGGCGGCGGGCTTCGCGACCCCGAACACCCTGAAGCTGCGGGCGTCCAGCGCTTCGTAGCCGCATCCCGCCGGCAGCAACTTGCCGAGCGCCCGCGTGGGCGACATCAGGCCGTAGGTCGAGCGGCTGTTGCCGCTGCAGCCCTGCGAGGGCAACCCACCGACCGACACGTCGCCCTGAATTCCGAACCTGACCACTGCCCTTTCCACGGGTTCCGCGGGCAGGTGGAAGATACGGCTGTCCGCCGCATGAGCGGGCCCGGCGAGCGCGCTTGCGATAACCGCCAGAGAGGCAGCCGAAGGGCCAATCGTCCGCCGCGTCATCGAACCTTAGTCGTCTCCAAGGGCGCCCGGCCATAGCACCGACCGCCGCGACCCGCGAACCTCATCTCACCTTTAGACGTCAGCGACCGGCGGACGCCCATATCGCCAGGCCAGCGACGGCAGCAGCACCAGGCTGGCGATGGTCGAGGTGATCAGGCCGCCGAGGATGACGATGGCCATCGGCCCCTGGATTTCCCGGCCCGCCTGCCCAGTGGAGATGGCCAGCGGCAGCACGCCAAGGCCGGTCACCAGGGCGGTCATCAGGATCGGGGTGACCCGCTCGCGCGTCGCCAGCAGCACGGTGTCGATCGACCACTCGTGGCCTTCCTCGTCGATGAGCTGCTCCAGGTGCGAGATCAGCAGGATCGAGTTGCGGGCCGCGACGCCGAACAGGGTGACGAAGCCGACCAGGGCGCCGAGCGACAGGCTGGCGCCGGTCAGCGCCACGGCGATCACCCCGCCGACCAGCGCGAACGGCGTCGCACCAAGGATCAGGGCGGTGGCGCGGCCGCTGCCGAACGCCAGGAGCAGCAGCGCCACGACGCCGGCCACGGCCAGCCCGGTATTGAACAGCAGCTCCTTGCGCGCCGCCGCCGCGCCCTGGGCCGTGCCCGTGTAGTCAAGGTAGACGCCAGGCGGCAGCTTCACCTGCGCGGCGATCGCCTTCTGGGCCGCCTTGGAGACCTTGGCCACGTCCCTCGGCGACGGGTTGGCGGTGACCACCTGGCGAGGCCGCCCGCCGTCGTGGCTCACCGAGGTGCGGCCCTCGGTCAGATAGACCTTGGCGATGGATTTCAGCGGCACGACGGCGCCCGCGGTGGAGCGGATCAGCAAGTCGCCCACCGCCTCGGGATCCTGGCGCAGGTCCGGCGCGGTGGTCACCGCTATGTCGATGGCGCGGATGTCCTGGAAGATCTGTGCGGCCGTCGCGCCCTGGTAGGCGGTCTGGACCGCGTCCAGCGCCTCGGCGGGCGAGACGCCGTAGCGGGCGAGCGCCGGGAAATCGAGGTCGACGCGGACCACCGGCGTGGAGGGCGGGGTCTGCACCTGCACGTCCACCGCGCCCGGCACCTTCTCCAGCACGGCGGCGATCTGACCGGCCACCTTGTCGAGAGTGTCGAGATCGGCGCCATAGACCCCGACGGCCAGCGCCGCGGTCTCGCCGGAGAGCGACTCGCCGATCCGGTCGCCGAGGAACGTCAGCACCTCGGTCGTCAGCCCCGGATAGCTGTCGAGCACCTTGTGGATCGCCGCCTGGATCTCGTCCTGCTTGGCGCCCGAAAGGCCGGGCTTCAGCTCGACGTGGAATTCGCTGCGCTCCGTGCCCCAGGTGTCTTCGCCGCCCTCGGCCCGGCCGATCTGCTGCTCGGCGTCGCCGATCCCGTCGATCTTCAGCAGGTCCTTGGTGATCCGCTGGCCGTAATCCCGCATCACCGCCAGCGAGGTCCCGGGCGGCCCCTGGACGCCCAGCACGAAGTGCCCTTCCCGGAAGCTCGGCAGCAGCTCGGAATTGAACAGCAGGAAGCCCGCCACGGTGACCGCCGCCGCGATGGCCGTCGCGCCCACGGCCAGCCGAGGCCCGCCGACCGCCCTGGTCAGCAGCCGCTGGTGCCAGTCTTTCGTGCGGACCAGGAGACCCGGCTCTTCGTGCAGGCGCGCGCCCTTCAGGAGCAGCAGCGCCAGCGGCGGGGTCACCAGCACAGCGACCGCCAGCGAGGCTAGCGTTGCGATGATGAAGGCGGCCGCCAGGGGCGAGAAGAACGCGCCCTGCAGGCCATGCAACAGCAGCACCGGCAGGAGCACGAGCGCCAGCATCAGGGTCGCGTAGATCACCGGCGCCCGGACCTCGACCGACGCGCTGAGGATCACCTCGGCCGGCGAGGCGCCGGGCTTTGCGCCGCGCAGACGCCGGACGATGTTCTCGGTCCCGATCACCGCGTCATCGACCACCACGCCCAGGGCCACGGCGAGGCCGCCCAGCGTCATCGTGTTGATCGTCGAACCCATGCGGTCGAGCACGATCACCGCAGTGAGCAGGGCCAACGGTATGGAGACGAAGGCGATCGCCACCGTGCGCAGGTCGCGCATGAAGACGAACAGCACGAGCGCGATCAGCACACCTCCGATCGCCAGGTCGTCGACGATGCCGTTCAGCGCCGAGCTGATGAAGTTGGCCGGGCGATGCAGGCCTTTGTTGACGCTCACCCCCTGCGCCTTCAGCGACGGCTCCAACTCGGCCAGCGCCGCCTCGACCGCGTGCGTCGCCTCCAGCGTATTGGCGCCGTACTGGCTGGAGATGCTGAGCAGCACGCCGGGCTTGCCCATGATGATCGCGTCGCCGTTCAGAGGGCCGGCCCCGTCCACCACCTCGGCCACGTCGCCGATGCTCGCGGGCGCCGCGCCGCTCACCGACGGCAGGGGCGCGGCGGCCACGTCGGCGGCCGTCGTCGCCTGGCCTCGCGGCTCGATCAGGATCCGTTGCTGCGGCGTGTCGATATAGCCGCCGCCGGTGACGCCGGTGGACGCCTTCACCGCGGCCAGGACGTCGGAAAGACTGAGGTCGCGCGCCGCCAGGTCGGCAGGACGCACCCGCACCTCAAGCCGCCGGACCTCGCCGCCGTAGACCGTGGCGCGCGCCACGCCGGCCGCGGAGAGGATCCTCGGCCGGATGGTCCATTGCACCAGGTCGCGCAGCTCCATCGGCGAGAGCTTGTCGGAGGTGAAGCCGATCTTCAGCAGGTCCATTGTGGACGAGGTGAGCGGGCTGACCTTGGGCGCCTGGACACCGGCGGGCAGGCCCCCGATCTCGCTCAGCGCCTCGGAGACCACCTGCCGCGCGCGGTACGGATCGGAGC
>JBOHKZ010000563.1:0-5421 GCA_050729355.1 Phenylobacterium sp.
GCGGCGAGCAGGAGCCCGGCCAACCGCTTGAATCCAAAGAGTTGCATTTTTGATTGTCCCCTTCTCACTGTCCGCTAGAGCGCCGCGGCGCCGGTCTCGCCGGTGCGAATGCGCACGGCGTCCTCAACGCTGAGGACGAAGATTTTGCCGTCACCGATCTTGCCGGTGGCGGCGGCGGCCTTGATGGCCTCGACGGCCTTGGATGCGGCCGCATCGTCGACGACCGCCTCCAGCTTCACCTTGGGCAGGAAGTTCACCTGGTACTCAGCGCCCCGGTAAATCTCGGTCTGCCCCTTCTGACGGCCGTAGCCTTTGACTTCCGAGACCGTCAGGCCTTCGACGCCGGCGGCGACGAGCGCTTCGCGCACGTCGTCCAGCTTGAAAGGTTTGACGATCGCCATGATCAGTTTCATCCGCTCGCTCCCGCGCGGCCCCTGAGGGTGAGCCGGCCCGCCTTAAGTTGACTTCGCAAGACCGCCACGGATGTCCCCATCCCCTTTTCGCAGCGGTCATGTGACGCTATCGGCGCCGCGGGATCGTGCAGTCCGGCGGGGGGCGAGCTAGGGTGTAAAGGCGTGATGCGCCCAATCGTTGGGCGGCCTTGCGCCGAGGCGCCTTAAAACCGGGCGATTGTGGCTTCCACCTTGACCAGATTATGAGGTTGAGGCTGACCTTCGCGCCGCTGTGAGGCCCGCAGGCTAGCAGCACCCCGCGACGGGCCCGCGAACTTCGCTATGGCCCGCGCGTTCCGTTCGCCGAGTTCGCCCCCAGACTGAGGATCCGATGACATTCAATCGCCTGCTGACCACCGCCGCCGTCGTTTCGCTGCTGGCCGGCGTCGCGCCGCTCGCCGCTCAGGCCCAGACCGCCACGCCGAAGACCGAGGCCGCCGCCGCCGCCCAGACCGGCAAGGCGAGCACCGATGCCCCGGCCGCCACCGCCATCCAGGGAACCGCGAAGGCGGTGAGCCAGGCCGCCGTCAACGCCCAGGCGACCGCGCCTGCGAAGCTGGTCGCCAGCGGAGACATGGCCTCGACGCTCCGCCAGTCGCCGGATTTCACCACCTTCGTGAAGGCGCTGGATGCGACCAACCTGGCGAGCCTCATTCAGACCCGCCCCGGCATGACGGTGTTCGCGCCCACCAACGCGGCGTTCGCGGCCTTGCCGCCCGGCAAGCTGGACGCCCTGATGGCCGACAAGGCCGGGCTGCAGAAGCTGCTGCTGCACCACATCATCAACGCCGCGGTGCCCGGCTCGAAGATCAAGGGCTCGCGCGGACCGGTCCCGTCCGGCGCCGGCGATCCGATCGTGCTCGATGGTTCGGGAGAGCCGTTGAAGGCCGATAACGCCAACATCATCCAGGCCGACGTCATGGCCAGCAACGGCACCATCCACGTGGTCGACCAGGTGCTGATCGCCGGTTCTGTCCCCGCGACGCTGCCGGAACCGGCCGCCGAGCCGACGCCCGAACCCGCGGCGCCGGCGGCCAAACCTGCGCCGAAGAAAAAATGAACCAATTCAGGGGAGGGGCTTTTAGCAGTGAGCAGGAGGCCCTCCCCATGAAGCTAACCGTTATTCTGGCTACCGTTGCAGCGTCCGCCCTGATGAGCGGCGCCGCGCTCGCTCAGGCGACCGATCAGCCCGCCGCGGCGCCCGCCGAGCCGGCGGCAGCGCCCGCGCCCGATCCGACCTTGCCGGCCGATTCCTCGGCGACGTCGGCTCCGGCCGCCACTGGCGCCGCGACTTCGACGTCGGTGACGACCAGCGACCCGTCAAGCGGGGCCACCGCCACCACCACGACGACGACTAACGGCCCGGTTCCCGACACCGCGGAGAACCGCAAGAAGTACGGCGGCCCGATGTCCCATGCCGGCAAACGCACGGCTGCCAAGGGCAACTGACGCCAGAGCGATCCCCGCCTTCGGACGGGTTGAAGCATCAGTCGGCGGGCCCTATGGTCCGCCGACTTTTTTTGCGCCTGCGAACAGCTCCCATTCCTATGTCAGACAAGCCGCTTTCGTTTCAGGGCCTGATCCTGAAGCTGCACGACTATTGGAGCCGTCAGGGCTGCGTGATCCTGCAGCCGCATGACGTCGAGGTGGGAGCGGGGACGCTTCACCCGGCCACGGTGTTGCGCGCGCTCGGCCCCAAGCCCTGGCGCGCGGCCTATGTGCAGCCGTCGCGGCGCCCGGCGGATGGCCGCTATGGCGAGAACCCCAACCGGTTGCAGCACTATTACCAGTACCAGGTGATCCTGAAGCCGAACCCGGACAACCTGCAGGACCTCTACCTGGGCAGTCTCGACGCCATCGGCCTGGACACCCGCCTGCACGACATCCGCTTCGTCGAGGACGACTGGGAGAACCCCACCGTGGGCGCCTGGGGCCTCGGATGGGAGGTCTGGTGCGACGGGATGGAAGTGACCCAGTACACCTATTTCCAGCAGGTCGGCGGCCTGGACGTCTGGCCGGTGGCGGGTGAGCTCACCTATGGGCTGGAGCGTCTGGCCATGTACCTGCAGGGCGTGGACCACTTCACCAAGCTGGCCTTCAACGATCCCGACGGGCCGGAGCCGAAGACCTATGGCGAAGTGTTCCTGGAGAACGAGCGCCAGCAGTCAGAGGCCAACTTCCACCTCTATGACGTCGAGGTGCTGAAACGGCAGTTCGAGGACATGGAGACCCAGGTCCCGCGCCTGCTCGAAGGCCGCGGGCCGCAGGGCCAGCGCACCGTGCTGCCCGCCTACGATCACGTTCTGAAGGCCAGCCACCTGTTCAACCTGATGGACGCCCGGGGCGCGATCGCCGTCGCCGAACGCCAGAGCTACATCGGCCGCATCCGCGACCTGACCAAGATGTGCGCCGAAGCCTGGGTCGCCAACGAAGGCGGGAACGCCTGAGCCATGCCGCAGCTGCTGATCGAATTGTTCTCCGAAGAAATCCCCGCGCGCATGCAGGCGAACGCCGCGCGCGATCTGGAACGCATGGCCCGCGAGAAGCTGGCGGCCGAGGGGCTGTTGCCCGAAGCGCTGAAGACGTTCGCCGGCCCGCGCCGGCTGACCCTGGTCGCCGAAGGGCTGCCGGTGGCGCAGAGCGACCGGCATGAGGAACGCAAGGGTCCACGCGTCGGTTCGCCCGACCAGGCCATCGAGGGCTTCCTGCGCTCCACGGGGCTGACCAGGGACCAGCTCACGGAACGCGACGGCGTCTATTTCGCCCACCTGCACAGGCAAGGCCGTCCGACCGCTGAGATCGTGGCCGAGATGCTGGACGGGATCATCCGCAACTTCCCCTGGCCGAAGTCGATGACCTGGGGCCGCGGGACGCTGAAATGGGTCCGCCCGCTGAAGCGCATCCTCTGCGTGTTCGACGGCGAGGTCGTGCCGCTCTCCATCGACGGCATCGACAGCGGCGACACCTCCGAGGGCCACCGGTTCATGGGCTCGGCCCAGCCGTTCAAGGCTCGCGATTTCGACGCCTACGCCGACGGCCTGGCGCGCCACTTCGTCGTGCTCGACGCCGAGGAGCGCAAGGAGCGGATCATGGACGCCGCGCGCACGCTCTGTTTCGCGCGCAACTTCGAGCTCGTGGAGGACGAGGGCCTGCTGGACGAGGTCTCCGGCCTCGCCGAATGGCCGACCCCGATCCTGGGCGACATGGATCCGGATTTCCTGGACCTGCCGCCGGAGGTGATCCGCACCTCCATGCGCACGCACCAGAAGTATTTCGCGGTGCGCGATCCGCAGACCGGCGTCCTGGTCCCGCACTTCGTCACCGTCTCGAACATTGAGGCGGTCGACGGCGGCAAGGCCATCGCCGCGGGCAACGCCAGGGTGCTGTCGGCCCGCCTGAGCGACGCCCGCTTCTTCTGGGACGAGGACCTGAAGACCAGGCTCGCCGACCGGCTGGAGGCGCTGAAGGGCGTCACCTTCCACGCCAAGCTCGGGACGATGTACGAGCGGGTCGAGCGGATCGTGGCGCTGGCCAGCGAGCTCGCGCCGTTCGTGCGCGACGACGCCGAGACCAAGGCGAACGCCATCCTGGCCGCGCGCCTCTGCAAATCCGACCTCGTCACCGGCATGGTCGGCGAGTTCCCGGAACTCCAGGGCGTCATGGGCGGCTACTACGCCGAGAAGGAAGGCCTCGACCCCGAAGTCGCCGACGCCATCCGCAGCCACTACCGTCCGCAAGGCCCCAACGACGCCGTTCCGGTGCAGTCGACGGGCGCCACGGTGGCCCTGGCCGACAAGCTCGACACGCTGGTGAGCTTCTTCGCCATCGACGAGAAGCCGACCGGCTCGCGCGACCCGTTTGCGTTGCGCCGCGCTGCGCTGGGGGTGATCCCCATCATCCTGCAGTCGCGGACGCGCCTGCCGCTTCGGCAGTTCGTCTCGGCCGAGCTGCTGCTGTTCTTCGCCGATCGCCTGAAGGTGCTGCTGCGCGAGCAGGGGCAGCGGCACGACCTGGTGGACGCGGTGTTCGCGCTGGGCGACGACGACCTCGTGCGGATCGTCTCACGGGTGAATGCGCTCGAGGCGTTCCTCGGCACGGACGACGGCAAGAACCTGTTGGCCGGCTACAAGCGGGCCGTGAATATCCTCAAGGCCGAGGAGAAGAAGGGCCCGTTGCCCTCCGGCGAACCGGTCGATATGCCGGGTGCGCCGCCGGAAGAAGCGGCCCTGGTCAACGAGATCGGCCATATGGAGGTCGAAGTCGGCAAGGCCCTGGCCACCGAGGACTTTGCGGGCGCCATGACCCACCTCGCGGCGGTCCGCGAGTCGGTGGACGCCTTCTTTGACAAGGTTTTAGTGAACTCCGACGTAGAGACGGAACGGGATAACCGGTTGCGTCTTCTGGCCAAGGTCCGCGACGCCATGGGGCGCGTGGCGGACTTCAGCCAGGTCACCGGGTAACGAGAGGGACTTCGATGAGCGCCGCTACGTTGGTCAAGACGCGTTGGGTCTATGCCTTCGGCGGCGGGCGCGCCGATGGCGACGCCTCGATGAAGGATCTGCTGGGCGGCAAGGGCGCGAACCTTGCCGAGATGTCGTCGCTGGGCCTGCCGGTGCCGCCGGGGTTCACGATCTCCACAGAGGCCTGCGTCCACTATTACGCCAACGAGCGGCAGTACCCGGCCGACCTGCAGGAACAGGTCGCCGCGGCCCTGAAGACCGTCGAGGGGCAGACGTCGAAGGCGTTCGGTGACGCCGCCAATCCGCTGCTGGTCTCCGTGCGTTCGGGCGCGCGCGCCTCGATGCCGGGAATGATGGACACCGTCCTCAACCTCGGCCTGAACGATGCGACCGTGGACGGTCTCGCCAAGCTTTCCGGCGATCGGCGCTTCGCCTTCGACAGCTACCGCCGCTTCATCCAGATGTACTCGGCCGTGGTGCTGGGCCTGGATCACCACATGTTCGAGGAG
>JBOHKZ010000564.1:0-5440 GCA_050729355.1 Phenylobacterium sp.
GCGCAATTTGGTGAAATGCACTTCTCGCTTGGCGCTAGCCTCTGCCCCTTCCTCCACGGGGCCGAAGATGTCCGCGATCGATCTCCAGTTTAGCCTCGACGACGTCTATTCGCGCGAGAGTGGCCGCCTCTACATGAGCGGCATCCAGGCCCTGGTGCGACTGCCGATGATGCAGCGGCGCCTCGACCGCAGCCGCGGCCTGGCGACGGCGGGCCTGATCTCCGGCTATCGAGGGTCTCCCCTGGGCGCCTACGACCAGCAGCTCTGGCGCGCCGGGAAGCGGCTGGAGGCGGAGGACATCGTCTTCCAGCCCGGCCTCAACGAGGACCTGGCGGCGACCGCGCTCTGGGGTGCGCAGATGCACACGGCTTTTGGGGCGACGAAGGTCGATGGCGTCTTCGGCGTCTGGTACGGCAAGGGCCCGGGGGTCGATCGCAGCGGCGATGTCCTGCGCAACGCCAACATCCTGGGAACCTCGCGGCTCGGCGGCGTGGTGGCCTTGGCCGGCGACGATCACGCCGCCCAGTCGTCGATGTTCCCGCATCAGACCGATGGAATCTTCCAGTCGGTGATGATGCCGATCCTGCAGCCGTCCTCGGTGCGGGAAATCCTGACCCTGGGGCTCTCGGCGTTTGCGCTGTCACGCTATGCCGGGGTCTGGGTGGCGATGAAGACGATCGCCGAGGTGGTGGAAAGTGCGGCCTCGTTCGAGGCGCCGCAAGCCCACCCGCTGTTCCAGACGCCGCAGGACCTCCTCGTCCCGGCCCACGGCTACAACTGGGATCCCCGGATCGCCTGGCCCGGCGCGCGAGCCGAACTGGAACGCCGGCTGGTGGAAGAGCGGCTTCCGGCCGTGCTCGCCTGGGCGCGCGCCAACCGGCTGGACGGGATCGTCCAGGATGCTCCGCGACGGCGGATCGTCCTGATCACGGTCGGCAAGGCCCATCAGGACCTCATGGAGGCGCTGCTCCGGTTGGGCATTTCGCCGGAGCGGGCGGCGGCGATGGGTCTCGTGATCTACAAGGTGGCGATGAGCTGGCCGCTGGAGACCAGCCAGCTTCTGGCTCTGGCGGGCGAAGCCGAGTTGATGGTGGTCGTCGAGGAGAAACGGGGCTTCGTCGAGGATCAACTCAAGGCGGCGCTCTACAACCGGCCCGCCGACCAGCGGGCCGCGGTCGTGGGCAAGCATGACCTTGGCGGGGCGCCGCTGTTGCCTGAGGTGCTGGAATTCAGCCCGCTGCTGGTCGCCCGGGCGTTGCTGCGCGTGCTCGGTGAAGCGGCCGCGCCATTCCACGAGGCGCTGGCGGCGTGGGACGTCCGCGCGGAACGGCCGGACATTTCCGGACTGGTGGCGCGCCGACCGTTCTTTTGCGCCGGCTGCCCGCACAACACCTCAACCCGCACGCCCGACGGGTCGATCTCCGGCGGCGGCATCGGCTGCCACGTCATGGCCCTGTCGGAGCCGGCGCTGAAGACCACGACGTTCAGCCAGATGGGCGGCGAAGGTCTGCAGTGGGTCGGCGCGGCGCCCTTCGTCGAGGCGCCGCACATTTTCCAGAACCTCGGGGACGGCACTTATCAGCATTCCGGTCTGCTCGCGATCCGCGCGGCCGTGGCCGCCAAGACGAACATCACGTTCAAGATCCTCTATAACGACGCGGTCGCCATGACGGGCGGGCAGCCGGCCGAAGGCGTGATCGATCCTCTGAGGATCACCCGCCAGCTCGCCGCCGAAGGCGTGGGCGACATCCTGCTGATCTCCGACGATCCTGAACGGTGGCGCGGCGCGGCCGGTCTGGCCGCCGGCGTCGAGGTGGCGCATCGCGACGACCTCGACGCGCGGCAACGCCGGTTGCGCGATGTCCCCGGCGTAACCGCTATCGTCTACGAACAGACCTGCGCCTCGGAGAAGCGCCGCCGCCGCAAGCGCGGCGATTTCCCCGATCCTGACAAGCGGCTGCTGATCAATCCGCGGGTGTGCGAAGGCTGTGGCGACTGCCAGGTGCAGTCTAACTGCATCGCGGTTGAACCGCTCGACACGCAGTTCGGCGCCAAGCGGCGGATCAACCAGAGCGCCTGCAACAAGGACTTCTCCTGTGTGAAGGGCTTCTGCCCGAGCTTTGTGGAGGTCGAGGGCGCGACTCTGCCGAAACCGGATCCCGGCCGGTTGAAGCTGCAGGCCGATGCACTGTTCGGCCGTATGCCGGCGCCGCGCACGCCGGTCATCACGCGCGAGTTCAACGTATTCGTGGCGGGGGTCGGCGGTACGGGCGTGCTCACGCTCGGGGCTTTGCTGGGAACGGCGGCCCATGTTGAGGGACTGTCGGCCAGCACTCTGGACTTCACCGGCCTTGCCCAGAAGAACGGCGCCGTCACGAGCCAGGTGCGCTTCGCCCCGGCGTCCGAGGACCTGCACGCGGTACGGATCACCGAAGGCGCGCTCGACGTCATGCTGGCGGCCGACCTCGTGGTCGGCGGATCGAGTGAAGCTCTCCTGCGGTTGAACCGGCAAGCCTCGCTGGTGGCGCTCAACACCGATACGCCCCCGACAGCCGACTCTGTCACCCATCGCGACGCCCGGCCGCCGGTCGCGGCGTTGCGTCGGACCCTCGAGGGCAAGGCCGCGACCGTCGAAGGCGTGCCAGCCACGCGGCTCGCGGAGACCATCTTCGGCGAAGCCGCCATGGCCAACACGCTTCTGCTGGGCTTTGCCTGGCAGAAAGGTTGGCTGCCCCTGTCGGAGGCCGCGATCCTGCGCGCCATCGAGATCAACGGGGTGGCGGTCAAGGGCAACAAGGCCGCGTTCCAGTGGGGTCGCGCCTGCGCTTTCGATCTCGCGGCCGTCGAGCGGCTGATCGGCTTTCGGGACGCTGCGCCGGTCGAGGAGACCACGGCGGGGCTGACCGAGCGCCTGTCCGCCGATCTGGTTCGCTATCAGGACCCGGCCTACGCACGCCGCTTCACCGCCCTGGTCGCGAAGGTCTCCGAGGCCGAGGCCCGGATCGGCAAGAGCGAAGCCCTGACCCGCAGCGTCGCGCGTCAGGCCTACCGGGTGATGGCCTACAAGGACGAGTACGAAGTCGCCCGACTGTACACCGAGACCGCGTTCTCCGACCTGCTCGGCCGGGAGTTCGCCACACGCCGCCGGCTCAGCGTCTGGCTGGCCCCGCCGGTGATCTCGAAGATGGACCCCGCGACGGGCCGACCGAAGAAGCGGAAGTTCGGTCCTTGGATCTGGCCGGTCCTGCGATTGATGGCGCTGGGGAAGGTCCTGCGTGGCGGCCCATTGGACCCGTTCGGCGCCACCGCCGAGCGGCGCGCGGAGCGCGAGCTCGTCGACGCCTATATCGCGGACATCGAGGCGGTGGCCCAATCCCTCTCACCGGACAATCTGGAGCGGGCGATCCCGCTGTCGGCGTGGCCCTCCGAGGCGCGGGGCTATGGTCCGGTGAAGGCCAAGGGCCTGGCCAGGGCCGAAGCCAACCGCCGTCGGCTCTGGACCGCGTTCCAGGGCGCGGCCCCGCAGATCCTGGCGGCCGAGTAGTTCGATGCTGCTGTCCGAAACCCAGGTGCTGATCCGCGACGCCGTGCGTCAGTTCGCGCAAACGGAAATCGCGCCGCACGCTCACGCCTTCGAGGCGGCCGGCGGATATCCGCCGGCGTTGTTCCAGCAGCTTGCCGAGCTGGGCTTGATGGGCATGACGGCGCCGGCGGAGTTCGGGGGGGCGGAGGCCGATTACGTGTCTTACGCGCTCGCCCTCATGGAGCTTTCGGCCGCGGACGGCGCGCTCTCGACGATCGTCAGCGTGCACAACGCCCCGGTGATCGCGGCGCTCCTCCAGAACGGATCGCCGGCGCAGAAAACGGCCTGGCTCCCGGACCTTTGCGCAGGGCGCAGCATCGGGGCCTTCGCCTTGACGGAGGCCGGCGCGGGATCCGACGCCTCGGCCCTGACCACCCGCGCTGCGCCGACGCCCGGGGGATATGTGTTGAACGGCGGCAAGCAGTTCATCACGTCCGCTCAGGTCGCCGGCCTGGCGATCGTCTTCGCAGTCACCGATCCCGCGGCCGGCAAGCGAGGCCTGAGCGCGTTCCTGGTGGCGGCCAAGACGCCCGGGCTCCTGGTCGGGGCGCCCGAGACGAAGCTCGGCCAGTCGGCGTCCGACACCTGCGCCCTGACCTTCGAGGACCTGAGGCTGGAGACGAGCGACCGCCTGGGTGGGGAAGGGGAGGGTTACCGGATCGCCCTCGCCAATCTTGAGGTCGGGCGCATCGGGATCGCCGCCCAGGCCGTCGGCATGGCGCAGTCCGCGCTGGAGAAGGCCGTCGCTTACGCCAAGGATCGTGTGACCTTTGGCAAGCCGATCCTCGAACACCAGGCCGTGGGGCATCGTCTGGCCAATTGCGCGGCAAGGCTTGAAGCGGCCCGATGGCTGGTGCTGCACGCCGCCGCCTTGAAAGACGCCGGACGTCCCTGTCTCCAAGAGGCCTGCATGGCGAAGCTTGTCGCCTCGGAAACGGCTGAGACGGTCTGCTCGGCGGCGCTCCAGACGCTCGGCGGCTATGGCTATCTTGAGGCGTACGGCGTCGCGAAGATCTATCGCGACGTGCGGGTCTGCCAGATCTACGAGGGAACATCCGACGTGCAACGCATGGTGATCGCCCGTGCCCTCTAAGCGCGCGTCCACCGAATTCTACACCGTCGGTCAGCTCTGTCGGGCCGTCGGCGCCAGCCCCCGCGCGGTGCGTCTCTACGAGGAGCAGGGCCTACTGACGGCCCAGCGCGACGCTCTGAACCACCGGCTCTTCGATCAGGCGGCCCGCGACGACCTGGCTCTGATCGTCTGCCTGCGCGGCGCGGGGATCAGCCTGGCCGAAATCGGCTTGCTGCTGAGCCAACCCGCCCACGGGGCCATTCGGCAGCGCCGGATCGACCGCCTCCTGCGCGCACGCAAAGCCTATCTGTC
Organism: Phenylobacterium sp.; assembly: GCA_050729355.1. GTDB lineage: Bacteria > Pseudomonadota > Alphaproteobacteria > Caulobacterales > Caulobacteraceae > Phenylobacterium. Next base: position 4,968 of record JBOHKZ010000564.1, read on the forward strand.
CGCCGAGCTCGAGACCGTGGAGGCCGCCCGCCAGCGCCTCGCACCTCGCGATCCTGTTTCTGTCCGCCGCCTGCGAGCCCCCCATGCCGTCTGATCCCGTCGTCATCGCCAGCTACGCCCGCACCCCGATGGGCGGTTTCCAGGGGGTGCTTGCCCCGATGAAGGCCACCGAGCTCGGCGCCGCCGCGGTGCGCGCCGCGGTGGAGCGGTCCGGCGCCGACCCGTCGGCCATCGAGCAGATCGTGATGGGCTGCGTGCTGCCCGCGGGGCTCGGCCAGGCGCCGGCTCGGCAGGCGGCGCTGGGCGCGGGGCTGCCGACGTCGGTCGAGGCCACCACCGTCAACAAGATGTGCGGCTCGGGCATGCAGGCGGCGATCCTGGCGCACGACGCGCTGGCCGCCGGCTCCGCGGACGTAATCGTCGCGGGCGGCATGGAGAGCATGACCAACGCGCCCTACCTGCTGACCAAGCAC
>JBOHKZ010000565.1:0-4955 GCA_050729355.1 Phenylobacterium sp.
CGCTCGGCCTCATCGACCAGGCTCCGCACGGCCTCCAGTCCGCCGTCATAGTCTCCGGGCGAGGGGCCGCGGACCCGCGCCTGGAACAGGCCTTCGCCATCCAGCGCCGCCGCCTCGATCTTGGTGCCGCCGAAGTCCACGCCGATCCGGATCATGCGAGTCGATATACCGGATTTGTTCCAGCGTGCTCAGGCGCCGCGCGCCGAGCGGGACCGTCGGCTACCGAAAGGACGCAATTCCCGCGGGCGGCCCTCTTCATCGGAGAGATATCGGGGTTTGGTCGGCGAAAGGTCGGCGCCGGGTCCTGTCGTCGGATCGGCCCGCAGCCTCGAATGGAGGTGCGCCTCGCAGCGAGGCCCAACCCGAAGGAACGGCTATGAAGAACCACATCGTCTCAGCCATTGCCCTGATCGCCTTCACCGCCCCCGGTCTGGCCGCCGTCGCGGCGCCCGCCGCCAATTCCACGCCGATTCTGAGCATCCGCTACAACGACCTGGACCTGCAGAACGCGCGCGACGCCGGGACCATGCTCCAGCGCATCCGCAGGACCGCGGTTGAGATCTGCCAGCCCGGGGAAACCGGCTTCGAGGCCACCGCGCGGTTCGAGACCTGCTACCAGAAGACGGTCGATCAGTCGGTGGCCAAGCTGAACGCGCCGCGCGTGATCGAGGCCCTCAACACCGTCGATGGCGGGCGCAAGCTGGCCCGGCTGCCCTGACCCGTCCTCAGGCCCCAGCCTTCGCCAGGTTGGGCTTGGGGATCGGCGATCGGAATGGGCCGGTCGCCTTGGCCTTGTCCCTCGCAAGCTCCGCCCAGGCGGTCGCGAAGGCCGTGGGCGTGCCGGGTCGGTTCTCCGCGCGGCCGATCCGGACGGATTTGAGCGCGGTGGTGAGCTGCGCCCAGAGGTCCAGGTTCTCGGTCGGCGGTTCTTCGCCCGATGTGAAGGCAGCGATCAGCGCGGGCAGGGCGACGAGTTGCGGGTTGCTGGTGAGGACCTCGACCGCGACGGCCGCCGGCAAGCCCTGCAGCGCCTGCGCCAGGCCCGCCAGAATGGCGCGCTCGGGGGTCAGAGACCGGTCCCCGCCAGCCGCCCCGCTCAGCCCCTCCGCATCCTTGCGCACGAACGCCCAGCCGCCGCATCGGAAGGCGGCGTGGTGCGAGGTCTCGACCCAGATGCGGATAGTGTCAGCCATGCCTGCTGCCTAACATTGAGCGGCCCGAACAATCGAGTGGCGCCGGCAGATCGTTTCAGGCGTTACAATGTCGAAGACGTCCACTGAGTCCCGGTTGGAGTTGAGCGACATGCCTGATGGTCTGGAAGCTGCGTCCCTGTCCCCTGCGCCCAGGCCCGTGACATCCGCGCTCGATCTGATTGGCCGCACGCCCGTGCTGGAGCTCACCGATCATTTCGACACCGGACCCTGCCGGCTGTTCGTCAAGCTGGAGAGCGCCAACCCGGGCGGCTCGATCAAGGACCGGATCGCCCGCACGATGATCGAGGCGGCCGAGACGGACGGACGCCTGAAGCCGCGCGGCGTCATCGTCGAGGCGACCGCCGGCAACACGGGGCTGGGCCTCGCCCAGGTGGGGATTCTCAAGGGCTACCGGCTGATCCTGATCGTCCCCGACAAGATGGCCCGCGAGAAAATCCAGCACCTGCGCGGCCTGGGCGTCGACGTGCGCATCACCCGCAGCGACGTCGGCAAGGGCCACCCGGACTACTACCAGGACATGGCCCAGCGGCTGGTCGAGGACATGCCCGACGCGGTCTACATGAACCAGTTCGCCAACCCGGCTAACCCGCTGGCCCACGAGACGACAACTGGCCCCGAGCTCTGCGAGCAGCTCGACCACGACGTCGATGCGGTGGTGGTGGGCGTCGGCTCCGGCGGCACGCTGACCGGGCTTGGCCGGTTCTTCGCCAAGGCCAGCCCCAAGACCCGGATGATCCTGGCCGACCCGGCGGGCTCCGTCCTCGAGCCCCTGGTCAATCGCGGCGAAACGATCGAGGCCGGGTCGTGGATCGTCGAGGGCATCGGCGAGGATTTCATCCCCGACAACTGCGACCTCTCGCTGGTCAAGAAGGGCGACGCTTTTTCGGTGACGGACCGTGAGAGCGTGGAGGCGGCGAGGGCGCTGCTCTCCAAGGCCGGCGTCCTGGCGGGATCGTCGTCCGGCACGCTGCTGGCCGCGGCGCTGCGCTATTGCCAGGCCCAGACCGAGCCCAAGCGGGTGGCGACCTTCGTCTGCGACAGCGGCAATAAATATCTGTCCAAGGTCTTCAACGACCACTGGATCGCCGAGCAGGGCCTCACCGACCGGCAGTTCACCGGTGTGCTGCGCGACCTGATCGCCCGCAGCACGGAGGCCGGCGCGACCGAGACCGTCGGGCCCGACGACACCCTCGACACCGCCTACAAGCGAATGCGCATCGCCGATGTCAGCCAGCTTCCCGTCCTCGACAGCGGACGGCTCATCGGCCTTCTGGATGAAAGCGACCTCCTGGCGGCCGTCGAGGGCGGCCAGGAACACTTCCGCGATCCCGTGGCCTCGGCCATGGTGGCCAAGCTCAATACGCTTCAGGCCAATGAACCGCTCGACGCGCTGCTACCGATCTTCGAGCGCGACGAGGTGGCGATCGTGCTGGACGGACGTGAGTTCCTGGGCCTGATCACCCGGGTCGACCTGATCAACCACCTGCGCCGTTCCTAGCCCAACACCTCGATCTGGAGATCCCATGGCGGACCGTTCCAACCGGCTGGCCTTCGAGACCCGCGCGATCCACGGCGGCCAGTATCCGGACCCGACCACGGGCGCGGTGATGGTCCCGATCTACGCGACGTCGACCTACGCCCAGGAAAGCCCGGGCGTGCACAAGGGCTTTGAATACTCCCGCAGCCACAACCCGACCCGTTTCGCCTTCGAACGCTGTGTCGCCGATCTCGAGAGCGGGACCCGTGGCTATGCGTTCGCCAGCGGGCTGGCGGCGATCTCGACGATCCTCGAGCTGCTGGACGCCGGCGCCCACGTGATCGCGTCGGCCGACCTCTACGGCGGCAGCTTCCGGCTGTTCGACAAGGTGCGCCGCCGCACCATGGGCCTCGACTTCAGCTTCGTGGACCTGGCGGACGTGGCGGCCGTCGAGGCGGCGATCCGGCCGAACACCCGGCTGATCTGGGTGGAGACGCCGACCAACCCGATGCTGCATCTGGCCGATCTCGATGCGCTGGCGGCGCTCGCGAGGCGGAAGGGCGTGCTGATCGCCGCCGACAATACGTTCGCCAGCCCCTACTGCCAGCGTCCGTTGGAGCACGGCTTCGACCTCGTCATGCATTCCACCACCAAGTACCTGAACGGCCACTCCGACGTGGTCGGCGGCGTGGTGGCGGTGGGCGACAACGCCGACGTCGCCGACCGGCTGACCTTCCTGCAGAACGCCATCGGATCGGTCGCGGGACCCTTCGACAGCTTCCTGGCGCTGCGCGGGGTCAAGACGCTGGCCCTGCGCATGGAACGGCACTGTTCCAACGCGCTGGCCATCGCCTCGCGGCTGGAGAGCCACAAGGCGGTTCGCCGGGTGATCTATCCCGGTCTCGCCAGCCACCCGCAGCACGACCTCGCCAAGCGCCAGATGCACGGCTTCGGCGGCATGATCAGCGTCGTCCTCGACCGCGATCTCAAGGGGACGATGCGGATGCTGGAACGCACCGAGCTCTTCACCCTCGCCGAAAGCCTCGGCGGGGTGGAAAGCCTGATCGAGCACCCGGCGATCATGACCCACGCCTCGATCCCGCCGCACGTGCGCGAGGAGCTGGGCATCGGCGACGGCATGATCCGCCTCTCCGTAGGCGTGGAAGACGTCGACGACCTGATCGCCGACCTGGAGCAGGCGCTCAGCTAAGGCGCATCGTTGCCGGTGTCGCCTGGGCCGCGAAGCGGCAGGCAAAATTCGACCACCAAGTACGCCAAGATCGCCAAGATCGCCAAGGGAGCGGCGCTGGCCGTGCTGGTGCTGAGAGCTCTGCACCTTGGCGATCTTGGTGTGCTTGGTGGTTCAATAATCATCGTCGCCGCTTCGCAGCGGTTCAGTCCGTGATCGAGGCCTCGATCGCTGCGCCGAGTTCGGCCCAGTCGTCGATCCTGCGGTGGCGGTCGGAGCGGGGCGCCAGCGGCCGCAGGCGCAAGTCCGCCACATGCTGGAACGTCGCCGTCGCCGGAGAGTGATCGGCCACCGAGTCCAGGTTCGGTATCAGGTCGTCGATAAAGGCCGTGCGCTGATCGGTCTGGGCGACCAGCGCCGCGGTGATCGGCCCTTTCGGACCTGTGTTGAGGATCAGCGCCTGCGGCAGGCCATGGCGCCTGAGCCACTGACCGCGCAGCCGCTCGGCGTCGGCCGGGGCGTTGGAGAGAATCAGGATCTCGGCCCGCCGACTCAGGGCCGCCAGGGCTTCGACCGCGCCCGGAGCCGGCTCGATCTCGCCGCAGCCGGTGCGGAAAAAGTCGTCGAACAGCTTGCGTCCTTCGGCCAGGTCCAGGTGTTCGGAGGCGCCTGGGCGATAGATGTTCTGGAACAGCGCAAAACGATCCACCCGGAACTCGAAGCCTCGCGATTCCAGGAACTTCCCGAAGCCTTGCATGAAGAGGCCCAGGACCTCGTCGACATCCACGATCACCAGTGGACGCGCCCGGGACAACCCAAGGGATTCTAGTGTCGGTGCGACAATGACGCCGGCTTCGGCCAAGCGAGGTTCCCTTCGGCTAACGAAGTTTAAGGATATCCATGGGATGAACATAGGAAGAGGTGGGGAAGTCCGCGACGCGCGGTGACCTCGGTAACAGCGCCGGATCCTAGATGGCCAAGAAGGTCCTCATCGTCGAGGATAACGAGCTGAACATGAAACTCTTTCATGATCTGCTCGATGCCCAAGGCTACGAAACTTTGCAGACCCGCGAGG
>JBOHKZ010000566.1:0-5664 GCA_050729355.1 Phenylobacterium sp.
AGGCGGTGCGGGTGCGCATGGCGTCCTCCACGCTGGCGGCGTAGCGCTGCAGGCGCTGCGCGTCGGGGCAGGTGTCGCCGCAGGCGCTGGACCGCGCCCACAGCCATTCGAGCTCAGCCCGCGCCCCGGGATCGCCGAGGTTGGCGAGCGCCAGGCCGAGGCCCGCATGGGCGGTCGGGTCGTCGGGGAGCAGCTTCACGGCCCGCTCGTAGGCGCGGCGCGAGCCTTTCCAGTTCTCGTCGCCGGCATGGGCTGCGCCGAGCAGCCGCCAGCCGTCGGGGTTCTTTGGCGCGGCCTGGGTGACATGGCCCGCGGCGACGGCGGCCTGCTTGAACTGCCGGGCCTGTATCGCGGCGAGGGCCCGGGCGTACTCGCCGGCCGCGTCGTAGCGGGGCTGGGCGCCGCCGGGCACGGCCGAGGTCGCCGAGCCCAGACTGCCGCCGACCACGACGCCGTTGCCCCCGCCGTGAGCGGGATTGGCGCCGGGGATCAGCATCCCGCCCTGCGCCGAGGCGGCGGTGGCGATCAGCGCCAGGGCCGCGCCGAGGCCGGCGGCCTTCATCAGCGGATCTGCGCCGCCGCGTGCGGGTCGCCGCCGGCGTCGATCCAGCGGCGCAGCTCCTCGGCGTCGGCGCAGCCGTAGGTGCAGAGCCGGTCCAGCTTGGCCAGCATCAGCTTTGCGCCGGCGATGTCGCCGCGGGCCACCTTCAGCTCGCCGTAGTACTCGGTGGCGCCCACGTGGTTGGGGGCGATGGCGAGCGCCTGCTGGTAGTAGTTCTCGGCCCGGGCGTAGTCGCCCTTCTTGCGCCAGGTGTAGCCCTCGTAGGTGAGGATGTCGGGGTGCGGGCCGAACACCGCCTGGGCGTCGGCCAGCGACTTCAGCGCCTCGTCGTAGCGCCGCTCGTTGATCAGGCTGACGGCCTGGATGTAGGCCGCGTCGCCCGCCTGGGGACCGGCGAACAGCAGCGAGCGGTTCTCGAGCATGGCGCCGGGCTTGGGCGCCTCGGTCCCGCCGGCCATGGCGCTCTCGACCATGCCGGTCAGGGTCTGGAGGTCGGCCGGGCAGGCGGTCCCGCAGGACTGGGCCTTGGCCTTCAGCCAGTCGAGCTCGGCCTGGGCCTTGGCGTCCTTGAGGTTGCCCAGCGCCTGGCCAAGGCCAGCGTGGCTCATGGCGTCGTCGGGGGCGAGCTTGACGGCCTTTTCGTAGGCGCGGCGGGCGCCCTTCCAGTCGGAGGAGCCGGCCTTGGCGGCGCCCAGGATGCGCCAGCCGTCGGCGCTCTTGGGCGCGGCCTGGGTGACGTGGTCGGCGGCCTTGGCGGCGGTCTTGTAGTCCTTGGCCTGCAGGGCGGTGATCGCCTTGGCGTATTCGGCGGCGGGATCGTACTGCGGACCGGAGGCGCTGGGCATTTCAGGGGCGCCGCCGCCTCCCGTGCTGCCGCCGCCCGAGGCCAGGGCCGTACTGCTCAGCGCCGCCACCGCGCCGGCCAGGAGGATCGCCTTCAGGGACCTACGCATCGTGCCTTCTCCCCTAACGTCGTTACTCGGCAGATTGCCATGAAACCGACCGCTTGTCCCGGCTCCGAAGCTCACTGGAACTTCGCAGTCGAGGCGCACACCGGGACGTTTATGCCTGCGGTGCGGCTTAAGGTTCATCGGCGCGGGTCGAAAACGTCGGCGCTCTGCCGAGCAGATGCAAAAGGCGACGCCAGCGGGTATCCTGGGGCGACGAGATGGAGCCACGCCATGTTCGGACAGAAGGTCCTGGAGCTGCCCACAGAAGAGACGGCGCTGGCCGGTCGCGCGCACCCGATCGCGACTGCCGAGACCCACTTCATCAACGGCCGTCCGCTGAAGGGACCCTATCCGGACGGGCTGGAGACGGCGGTGTTCGCCATGGGTTGCTTCTGGGGCGAGGAGAAGAAGTTCTGGGGCCTGCCCGGCGTCTATCTGACCGCTGTGGGATATGTGAACGGGATCACGCCCAATCCCACCTATGACGAGGTCTGTTCGGGGCGCACCGGGCACGCCGAGGCGGTGCGGGTGGTCTATGACCCCAAGGCGATCACCTACCGGCAACTCCTGAAGGTGTTCTGGGAGAGCCACGACCCGACCCAGGGGATGCGCCAGGGCGCCGACGTGGGCACCCAGTACCGCTCGGGGATCTATCCGGCCAACGACGCCCAGTTCAGCGAGGCCGAGGCCTCCAAGGACGCCTACCAGGCGGCGCTGTCGGCCAGGGGGTTTGGACGGGTCACCACCGAGATCGCCCCGGCCGGGCCGTTCTATTTCGCCGAGGACTACCACCAGCAGTACCTGGCCAAGAACCCCGCGGGCTACTGCGGGGTCGGCGGCACGGGCGTGGCCTGCCCGATCGGCGTCGGCGTCGAGGCATGACGCCGGCCGCGCTGGAGAAGGCCGCGATGGCGCTGCCTGGGGCGACGCTCTCCATCCAGTGGGGAGACGACCGGGTCTACAAGGTCGGCGGCAAGATGTTCGCCGCCACCGACGGGGCGTCGAGCAACCTCTCCATGAAGATGACCGACATCGCCTTCGAGGCGCTGACCGAGGCGGGACGGGGAAGGCCGGCGCCCTATATGGCGCGCGCCATGTGGGTGATGTTCGATGACGTGTCGAAGCTGGACGCGGCCGAGGTGGCGGACTGGCTGGCGACCGCCCACAAGCTGGTGGCCGAGAAGCTGACCAGGAAGCAGCGCGCCGAACTGGGCCTGGCGGTTTGACGCGCGAGGAGGTGGCGGCCTGCGCCATGGCGCTGCCGGCCGTGACCCACATCGTCCAGTGGGGCGGGTCGGACGTCTACAAGGTGGGCGGCAAGGTGTTCGCGATCTGCGGCCTGCGCGGCGGGCTGTCGTTCAAGGTGAGCGAGATCGGCTTCATGGCGCTGACCGAGGGCGGGCCGGGGCGACAGGCGCCCTACCTCGCCAAGGGCCACTGGGTGATCGTCGACCTGGAGGAGATCGGCCCCGACGACCTGGAGAGCTGGCTTGTCAGTTCGCACGGGCTGATCGCGGCGAAGCTGACCAGGGCGGTGAGGGCCGAGCTGGGCCTAGGTTGAAGACGCATGTGAATCCCCATGATTGTCATCCCGGCCGCCGCGAAGCGGAGAGCCGGGACCCAGGGGGACTGCAGGGGGCTTGGCCCGGGGTCCCGGATCGGCTCTGCGGCCGTCCGGGATGACGGGTTTTGTTTAAGCTAGCGCCGGCGGAATGAGGTGGGGTCGCGGCCGGCGCCCAGCGCCGGGGCGTCGTGGTGCTCCTCCAGGAGCTTGCGCAGGTCGGAGATCGCCTGGGCGGTGCGCGAGCGGCGCTGGCGCCAGAGCAGCAGGGCGACGGCCCCCAGGGTCGCGACCATGAAGGTGATCGGCCCGAACAGCCACGCCGCGGCCGCCAGCGCGAAATAGTAGCCGCGGATGCCGGCGTTGAACGACGAGACGGCCGGATTGAGCAGCCGCGCCGCCAGGTCGCCGAAGGTGTGGTGGGCCGCGTCGTCCAGCCCGTCCGGGACCGCGCCGATGGCGGCGATGGTGTAGTTCATCTGGCGGATCGACCAGATGAAGTCGAGCAGGCCCCGCGACAGCGCCAGCAGCACCAGGCTGAGCTGGCCCTCGAACAGCACCCGCGACGAGGTGTGCACCACCTCCAGGCTGGAGATGTGTTTGAAGGTGACGTCGCCGTTGAAGAGGGCGCCGGCCGCCGCCGCGATCAGCAGCAGGTTCGACGAGGCGAAGAACGAGGCGGAGTTCAGTGTCTGGGCCAGGAGCTGGCCGTCCATGAACCGGTTCTCGCGCCGGGCCATGTTGCGCATCCAGGCCCCGCGGATGACCGTCATGTCGGTGTTGATCACGCCGCCGCGCCGCGACAGCAGCGTCAGCAGCGGCTGGTAGAAGATCCAGCAGACGCCGAACAGGATCAGGGCAGCGGTGTTGAGGGCGCTCATGTCCTGGCTTCTCTTAGTTGTCCGCGATCAGGCTCGTGCGGTTGGTGTTGCGGATGCGCAGCGCGATCAGGAAGGCGATCGCCATGATCCCCGCAACATAGATGTAGAACCCGCTTTCCAGCTTCTGGCTCTTGAACCACAGCGCCACATATTCCGCGGTGCCGCCGAAGACGGTGTTGGCGATGGCGTAGGGCAGGGCGACGCCGAGGGCGCGGATGTGGGTCGGGAAGAGCTCGGCCTTCACCACCGCGCTGACCGAGCTGTAGCCCGAGTGGATCAGCACCAGCGCGGTCACCAGCCCGAAGGCCGGCAGGAAGCTGGTGGTGTGCGCCAGGGTCGCGAAGATCGGGTAGGTGAACACCGTCCCCAGGCCGAACGCGAGGCTGAGCGTCACCTTGCGGCCGACCCTGTCGGAGAGGTGCCCCATCAGCGGCTGGACGCACATGTAGACCAGGAGCGAGCTCGCCGAGACGGCGGTCGCCACGTCCTTGGTCATGCCGGCGCTGTTGACCAGGAATTTCGGCATGTAGGTCGTGTAGGCGTAGAAGGCGAGCGAGCCCGCCGCCGTGAGACCGGCCACCATGGCGACCTCGCGCGGATGCTTGGCGCAGAGCGGCGCGGCCAGGCTGAGCTGCCAGACCACCAGGATCGCCACCGAGAGGCTGAGCGCGTGGGGGTTCTTCGCGGCGAAGAGGGCCGCGCAGATCGCCAGGGCCGCGGCCAGCAGTATGCCGACCCAACGCATGTGGACGGGGTCGAGGCGCGGCCGGTCGGCGGTCTGGACGGCGGTGAAGGAGGTGCTCTCCTCCAGACCCTGGCGGATCCAGAACACCACCACGGCCAGGAGGCCGCCGATGGCGAAGGGAATGCGCCAGCCCCAGGCCTCGAGGTCGGGCTTGTCGAGGGTGTGCTGCAGGACGATCAGCACCAGGGTGGCGGCGAGCTGGCCCATGATCAGGGTGACGTACTGGAAGCTCGACCAGAAGCCGCGCCGGTCCTTGCCGGCCATTTCCGACATGTAGGTGGCGCTGGCGCCGTACTCGCCGCCGACCGAGAGGCCCTGGACCACGCGGGCGAGCGTCAGCGCCATGGGCGCCCACACCCCGATCTGTTCGTAGCTGGGGATCACGGCGATGGCGAAGGAGCCAAGGCTCATCAGCGCCACGGCCAGCGCCAGCGCCGACTTGCGGCCGTAGCGGTCGGCGAAGTGGCCCATGGCCCAGGCGCCAACCGGACGGGCCAGGAAGCCCACCGCGAAGATGGCCGCGGCCTGCAGGAGCTGGGCGGTCTGGTCGCCCTTGGGGAAGAAATGGTCGGCGAAATAGAGGGTGAAGGCCGAGTAGGCGAACCAGTCGTACCACTCGACCAGATTGCCGGCCGACCCGCCCAGGATCGCCTTGATGCGCCGAAACGGCGTCATGGCCTCGGGCAGGTCCGAAGCCGTCGTCTCGCTCGCCATGCATCCCCCCAGAATTGCGGGGGGATGCTAGGCGACTTTGAGGGTTACGCCAGAGGGGGCGGCGCTAAATCCGGCCGAGCAGCACGAGGACGATGATGATCACCAGGACCAGGCCAAGTCCGCCGCTCGGGAAGTAGCCCCAGCTCCGCGAATAGCCCCAGCTCGGAAGGGCCCCGATCAGCAACAGGATCAGGATGATGATTAGAATGGTGCCTAAGCCCACGACGTCTCCTCCGTTCCAACCCCGACCC
>JBOHKZ010000567.1:0-18094 GCA_050729355.1 Phenylobacterium sp.
GTTCAACCGCGACCCGCTAGGTGTCGGCAAGCTGACCGGCCTCGGTCGTCTCTGGGCGCCGGCCGAGAAGAACGTCGACGCCAACGAGGGCTCGGTGGCGAGGGCGCATGAGTACGCGACCGCTCCGCGCACCGACGTGATCGAGATCCCGCTGGGCGGCTTCCTAACCGGCGCCGACAACTCCGAGCTGGAGTACAAGGTCGCCATGAAGAAGGACGCCACCCTGGTCTATTCCTGGGAGGTGACCGGGGCCGACCGGGCCGACGACTTCCATTACGACTTCCATGGCCACACCACGCCCAAGGGTCAGGAGGCCATGACCGTCGCCACTTACAGGCAGGCGTTCGGGCTGAAGCAGCAGGGCGCGCTGACAGCGCCGTTCGACGGCATCCAGGGCTGGCAGTTCTCCAACAGCAGCGAGCACCCGGTCGTCGTGCGGCTGAAGATCACCGGCTTCTACGACCTGATCCCGGCCGGACAGCCCGGAAACGAAGCGAGCGTGGTCGCCAACGTTCCCGCCGCCCAGGCGCGGCCCGACGCGCCCGCCGCCCTGAAGAGCGCGCCCTAGGCCTAGAAGGTCGCCGTCACGCCGAAGCGGGCGGAGATGGGTTCCAGCGGGTGGGAGTGCACGTCCTCGACGCCTTGCGCCGGCTCGCCGGGCAGGCGGTCAGTGTAGAGGTAGTCGGCCGCGTCGGCGTGGCTGTTCAGGACGTTGAAGATGTTGAGCTGCACCTTCAGCGTCGGGCTGAACTTGTAGCCGATGTCCAAGTTGATCTCGTGATAGCCGCTGGACCTGACCGAGTTGTCGGAGACCAGGGCGTGCTTGCCGAGATCGCGGAATTCCACCGCGCCGAACCAGGGGCCGAGGTTGTCGACCAGCACGCCGGCGGAGGCGACCACGGCGGGTGCGTCCTCGATGTGTGAGCCGGCCGGATCGCCGTCGGTGTAACGGGCCCGGGAGACGGCGACGTTGGCGTTGAGCTCGACCCAGGGCGCCGGGCGGTACTGGGCGGTGAGCTCGATGCCGGTGCGTTTGCCCGGACGGCCGGCCTCGGTCTGGCCGACGTCGGCGTTGTAGGTGAGCTCGGAATCGAACCTGGCCTCGAAGAGGGTGGCGGCGGCCTGCACGTGCGGGATGGCGCTGGTGCGCACGCCGACCTCGTAGCCGGTGGCCTTCACCAGGAACGGCGGGCGCGCGATGCCGCCGACGTCGGCGAGCGTGCCGGCGCGGGTGTCGTTGGAATGGAAGCCGCGGCCGGCGCTGAGATAGAGCTCGGTCTTCTCCCAGGGGCCGAAGATCAGGCTGCCCTTGGGCTGCACCAGGGTCTTCGCCTGGTCCGCGGAAAGGCCACCGACCAGGTTATGGTCGTCGGCTTCGAAGTGGTCGATGCGCAGGCCGCCGACCGCGCGGATCACGTCGGAGATATGGACGGTCGCCTCGCCGAAGCCCGAGACGTTCCACTCCTTCACCCGGTCGGCCAGCAGGGTCTCGAGGATCTGGCGCTGTTCGGTGTGGCGGGCGTCGACGTAGATGCGGTCGTAGCGGGTCTGCAAGCCGAAGGCCGCGTCGGTGCGCATGCCGGCGACCTGGCCGATCAGGTCGTAGCGGACCTCGCCGCCGAAGATGGCGCGGCGGTCGTTCTGGGCGTGCTGGTCGCCGTGGATCGGGTCGTCAAGGAAGTGGGTGAAGTTGTTCCACAGCGTAAGCTCGTTGCGGATCGCATAGGCCGAGGCGGTGACCCGGCCGGGGCCGACATCCTCTCGGGCGGCCTCGACCGAGAGGCTGAAGCGTTCGGCCTGACCGCCGTCGGACGGGTCGAGCGTGCCGAAGCGACCGATCAGGCCCTGCTGCACGGCCCGGTCCGGCTGGTCGGTCGTGGCGTTCCACTTGCCCCGATAATAGAGCGCGGTGACGGCGACCCCGTTCGAGGGCTCGCCCTGAGCGTAGCGGGCGGCGAGGTTGACCTTGCGCAGGTCGTCGGGGTGGTCCCAGGGGCCATCCAGATGGACGCCCTCGCCCGCCAGGATCAAGCGCTGGTCGTGGCCCAGCTCGATCGTGCCGCCGGCGAACAGGCGCTGGTCGTCGAGCGTGCCGGCGCTGACCGAGACCTGGGTGGGCAGGCTTTCGACGAAGCCCAGGTGGTTGGAGCCCACCGCCGAGAAGTCGCCCTCCGAAGCGTAGTAGGGACCCTTGGTGAAATGGATGCCCGAGGCGAGCTCGGGGATCAGGAAGTTGAGGTCGGTGTAGCCCGAGCCGTGCGCGTGGGTGCGCTGGTTCACCGGCATGCCGCCGACCCAGGTGGCGAGGTCCGTGCCATGGTCGAGGTTGAAGCCGCGCAGCAGGTACTGATTGGCCTTCCCCTCGCCGGAGTGGACGGTGACGACGAGCCCCGGGACGGTCTCCAGCAACTGGCCGACGCGGTAGACCGGGCGCAGCAGCAATTCCTGCTTGGTGACTGCGCCTTCGGACGAGGTCGTAGCCTTGCCCATCAGGTCGAGGGTGGAGGCGGTGACCACCACCTCGGAGAGCTGGTTGGACGGCGCGGCGGCGTCGTCGGCCGCATGGGCCGCGCCGGCGGTCAGCGCGAGGGCGGCGACCGAGCCGCTCAGCCAGGCGCGGAGAGGTACGCGGGACATGCTCAGGTTCCTGACTTGCGGACTTTTGCGGAGAGCTGGCCGACGTCGCTGACGATGCGGCGCCAGCCCAGCCAGACGCCCGTGCCGACGCCCGCGGTCACGGCGGCGAGCAACAGCATCATGGCGAGGCTCCAGCCCCAGCCGCGGTCGAAACCCGGGATGATGTCGAGGCGGTGCAGGCCCTTGTGCAGCCAGCGGTACTGCTGGGCGGCGGGGTCGATGACGGCGAGCGGCTCGCCGGTGGCAGGATCGAGATAGACCCGCGTCCCGTCCTTGCGCAGCACCCGCCAGGCCGGCAGCGTCACCGGGGTGTGGTGGGCGAAGTAGTAGGCGTCCTCGGCGGTGATGATCCCCTGCCCGGCCACCGGGCCAAGGCTATTCCCAGCCGCGGTGAGATCCCTCGCGGTGAGCGGCGCTTTGCGGCCGTGGGCGTCGTAACGCTGGCCGCCGGCCAGGACGAAGAGCTGCCCCTCGAAGGGCGCGATGCGGACCTGGGCCGCGGCCGGATGGCGCTCGGCCACCGCCATCAGCGCCATCTGGACATCGCCGAAGGTGGGCTGTTCGCCGGCCAACCGTTCGATGGCCGGGTCATCGGAGCTCTCCAGGAAGCCCCAGGGGTTCATCGAGACGAGGCCGCTGAACACCCAGGTCAACGTCAGCACGCCGGTCGCCAGACCCACCAGATGGTGCCAGGTCATCAGGCCGCGGAACGGCGAGAGGCGTTTGTCGTGGAAGGGCCGCCACGCGACGATCCCAAGATACAGGCCGGTGAGCGTCAGGAAGGTCCCCACCAGCGAGGTCCAGATAACCACCTGGCCCCAGAGCTTGGTGTCCTGGCGCAGGACGGTCGGATAGAGCCAGTGCGGCACCGCGCCCAGCCAGTTGAGGACGCGCGAGGACGCGGTGGTGCGCTGCATCACCTCGCCGCCGCCTTGCGTGACATAGACGTCGGTGGCCTCGCTGTCGGCCAAGCGGACGCGCCAGAACGGCCGGCCGCGGTTGAACTCGCCACTCACCGTCCACTGGTCGCGGACGACGGGCGTCACCGTCCCGCCGCCGCGTGCGCCGCGGAAGGCGAGCGCCGTGGCCAGCGCGGTTTCCCTGGAAACGTGGTGCACCGGCTGGCCGGTGGCGAGATCGATCACCTGGCGCTCGCCGCCGGCCAGGCGCAGGCGCAGCACCGGGCTCCCGGCCAGGTCCTCGAGCGCGGCGCTGGAGACCTGCAGCGGCCCCTGCACCGAATTGCCGAAGGTGCAGCAGCGCGACCAGTCGATGGGCGCGAGCCGGGCCAGCCGTTCGTCGCGGCTGACGTCCGGGTAGTGGACGAACAGCATGACGATGCCGGAGAGGCACCAGAGCAGCATCAAGGCGCCCACCGCCACGCCGACGTAGCGATGCAGGATCACCAGCCAGCGCGGCGCCCAGGCCTTGCGGACCCCCCCTTGCTTGAGAGGGTCGGCGTCGGCAGGAGCCCTAGAAGCTGTAGGTGTAGGCGACATGCAGGGTCCGCGGGACGCCTCGGTAGTGGGTCAGGTACGTCCCGCCAGTGTCGCGGGTCGCCCGGTTGACGCGGGTGTCGTAGTCCTCGTCGAAGACGTTCTCCAGCCGCGCGGAGAGCTTCTGGCGGTCGCCGCCGCCGAAGGTGACGAAGGCGTTGAGGTCCATCACCGCATAGTGGCCGCGCTGCTGGCGCCCGAAGCCGCCGACGTTGTCGACGACGCTGCCCACGTAGTTGCCGATGATCTCGCCGCCGAACGGCCGGCCTTCCGGACGGAAGCTGACCACGGCCTGGGCCGTGTCCTTCGGAACCTGCGCCAGTTGCAGGTCGGTCCCCTCGGGCTTCGTGCGCGCATGGGTGTAGGACCCCTGCACCGATAGCGACGGGGTGACGTCGACGTTGCCCACGATCTCGAAGCCGCGGGCCTTCACCTTGCCCGGCAGGTTGATGAACTGCGAGACGTCGGGGTCCGGCGTCGGGCCCGAGAGGTCGATGAGGTTCTTGGTGTCACGGGCGAAGCCGATCAGCTCCACCGACCAGCCGTCTCCCTGGCCGCCGATCGAGGCGTTGAGGTTCTGGCTGGTCTCGGGCTTGAGGTTCGGATTGCCGATCTCGCCGTTGTTGATCGGATCGATGGCGAACAGCGACTCCGCATCCGGCAGGCGGAAGGACGTGCCGGCGGTCCCGCGGATGAAGAAGGTGTCGGTGAGGTCGAACTTGCCGGACACATTCCAGACGGTGGCCGACGAGCCGACGCTGGGATCGTTGTAGCGGACGCCCAAAGCGAGGTGGGTGCGGGCCAGGAGCTCCGGGGTCACCAGGATCTGGCCGAAAATGGCCTGGGTCTTCTCCTTGCGGTCGGCGATCAGCAGCACGTCGTCGCGGCCGCCGTAGATCTGCAGGTCGTACCCCAGATAGGCCTCGAGGCCGGGCGTCGGGGTGAACTTGCCGACCGCGTTCACGCCGTAGTCGAAGAAGCCCCAGAACTCGTTGTCGTCGACGTGGTCGAAGCCGCCGCCGGGGACGTTGTCCTGTTCGTCGTAGTGGCTGTCCCAGTCGTGCCAGTAGCCCTTCACGAAGACCTGCAGCTTGTCGCTCACGGTCCAGTCGAGCTTGGCGGTGGCGATCTCCTCGTTGCGCCGGTTGATCGCCTTGGCCGCCTGAACCGGGCGGATGGAATCCACGAAGCCTTCAGTGTGCTGGTAGCTGGCGGAGAAGCGAAGGTCGTCGCTGAAGTCGTAGGCCAGCTTGCCGCCGATGCTGTCGAGCCGGTAGCCGCGGTGATGGTCGGTGCCGCTGGGCTGGTAGTCGGCGTCGGGGAACGGCTGGTAGCCGCGTCCCTCGTCGTGGGAGGCGTAGACCATGTACCGCGCGCCGCCCGCTGCGCCGGAGGCGTAGCCGTTCAGCGTGATCCCGCGGTTGGTGTTGGCGCCCGCCTGCAGTCGGCCGGTAAGCTCGTCGGTGAAAGGCCGCGTGACGATGTTGATGGCGCCGGCCACCGCCTGGGTCCCGAAGAAGAGGCTCTGGCCGCCTTCCAGCAGCTCGATGCGGTCAACCATGTGGGCCGGGATCGTGTCGAGCGGCGGGGTCGTGTTGTAGAGCCGGTTGGAGATCCGCACCCCGTCGATCAGGTAGACGATCTCGCTCGGCCGCGAGCCCTGCAGCGAGGCGGTGTTGTAAGAGAACGGCCCGCTCTGCGGGATCAGGCTGAGGCCGGGGACGAGGTTCAGAGCCTGGCCGACGTCGAGGTAATTGCCGGCCTCGATCTGCTCGGCCGTGATCACTGTCAGGCGCGAGCCGGACTTGGCGATCTCCTGCGGCAGGGTCTGTTCCAGATCGCCCGTGATCACCAGCTCGGAGACCGCAGCGGCGTCGTCGGCGCAGGCGGCGTGGGCGGAAAGCGCCAAGGCGGCCGCGCTGCAAACGAGCACAAGTTTTCGCCGTGCGCGGCGTTGGACGTCGAGCATTAAATCCCCTGGTATTCTGAAATCAGATCAGTTGAAAATCGGCCCTAGGGCTTGGTCTTCGCCACCGCCGCATCGTGGGCTTCCTGTTCCTTGACCGCCGAGGCGGGCCAGGAGGGAAGCGGGTCATGCGGCGGGCCGCCGTTCTTGTCCTGCTCCTTGATGAGCGGGTCGATGACGTACTGCTTGTGGCAGGCGACGCAGACTTCGTAGAGCTTGCCGCCCTCGTCGAAGACCGCCTTCTTGTCGTGCGCCTCGGCGGCCTTGCGGGCGACCAGCGCCTGGGCGGTCAGCTGCTGGGCGTACTTGTTCCAGTCGGCTTCCGGCGCGCGGGCGTAGCCGGGGAGCTGCAGGACGTTCCCCGCCTGGGCGACGATCGTCGCGCCGGAGACCAGCGTCTCCCAGCCCTCTTCGGTGGTGGGCGACAGGTCCTTGACGCCGGCCTCGGTGATCTCTTCGCCGGAGCCCTTCCAGTACATGAAGGCCCCGGGGTCGACCATGTGGCCCATGACTTCGCTGACGTTCAGGTTGGTGTCGAACTTCGGCGCGCCGGCCACGGGCGCCGCCGGCTTCTGGTTACAGGCGGTGAGCAGGACGGCGAGCGCCGTCATGGTGATGATACGCTTCAAGGCTGGTTCCCCCGGGATCCGAACGTCGGATCGGCCACATTCTTCAGACGCCGACATACTTTGCAATACGACCGTGCGCTCAGTTAAGTACGGTCTCCGGGGCGTTACACGACGTTACAAGCCCGGTTTGAAGCGAGTTGAGGGTTCGGAGTCTGGTGGCGGTCGAGGACATCACAGAGCTGGCGCAGCGGCTGCGTGCGCGCCAGGCGCTGGGCCGGTCCGACGGCCTGAACCGCCTGTTCGACTACCTGGTGGAGACATCCGCGGGGGGCGCACGCCCGAAGGAATTCGAGGTCGCCGCGGCGGTGTTCGGACGCTCCTCAGCCTTCGACGGGGCGCAGGACGCCTCGGTGCGGGTGGCGGTGCACCGGCTGCGCAAGAAGCTCGACGAGTTCTACGCCGGCGAGGGCCGCGACGAGCCCGTGCGGCTGACCATCCCCAAGGGCGAGTACCGGGTGGTGGCCGTCGAGGTAGGGCCCGCGGCAGTGGACCCGGTCGCGCGGCGCAAAGTCCCCTGGCTGGCGATCGCGGCCGCGGTGCTGCTGTTGCTCAACGCCGGCGCCTGGGCGGTGTTCTGGATGACCCATGGCGGCGAGCGCGAGCTGAGCGCCGCCCGCCGCAGCGCCCCCTGGTCGCAACTCATGAAGGCCGACGCCCCGACGCTGCTGGTGATGGGTGACTACTATATCTTCGGCGAGACCGACGAGCGGGCGGGGATCGACCGGCTGATCCGGGAGTATTCCATCAACTCCCGCGAGGACCTCGACGCCTGGCTGATGGACAACCCCACGGCCATGGGATCGTACCGCGACCTCGATCTCTACTACCTGCCGGTCGGCGCGGCCTCGGCGCTGCGCAGCGTGACGCCGATCCTGGCGGGCGGGGCGTCACGCCCGGAAAATGTGCGGGTGGTGATGGCGTCGGACCTGACGCCGGAGATGCTCAAGCGCAACAACATCGTCTATCTGGGCTACATCAGCGGCCTCGGCGTGCTGCGCGGGCCGGTGTTCGCAGGGTCCCGGTTCCGGATCGGCGACACCTATGACGAGCTCTACGACAGCCGGACGAAGGTCACCTACGTCAGCCAGGAGGGCGGCCCCAGCAAGGGCGAGGCGAGCCACCGCGACTATGGCTATGTCGCCGCCTTCAAGGGCCCGCAGGGCAACCGCATCGTGATCATCGCCGGCGTCCGCGACACCGGCCTGATGCAGGCGGCCGAAGCCATGGCCAGCCCGCAGGCGCTGAAGGCCCTGATGAAGACGGCGGGCAAGGTCGACAGTTTCGAGGCGCTCTACGAGGCGCAGGGCATCCAGCGCTCCAGCCTCTCCGGCCGCCTGGTGGTCGCCGCCCCCCGCTCGGCGACCAACCCCTGGAGCTCCGAGACCGACCTGCACTTCCCCGCGGGTTAGGACCCTGCCCTCCCCTGTGGGGAGGGACAGACCGCGTAGCGGCCAGGGTGGGGAACTCGCGTCCAAGCTCTGACTCGGCACTCCGGCCCTCACTTCCCTACCCTGCTCGCCTCTGGCGAGCTGTCCCTCCCCTCAGGGGAGGCAAGCCAATTTGACATGCTCACGCTTCGGCGTATTGTATGAGTGTATGCATACACAGGATCAGGCGCTGGCCGCTCTACGGCTGGGGGACACGGGGGTCCCGATCTACGTGCAACTGCGCGAGCAATTCCTGCGGGCGATGGGCGCGGGCCTGCTGAAGGCCGGCGACCAGATGCCGACCATGCGGCAGGTGGCCGTGGCGCTGAAGGTCGACCTGAACACCGTGCGCCGCGCCTACGACGAGCTGGAGCGGGCCGGCGCCGTGGAGCTGATCCGCGGCCGCGGCAGCTTCGTCGCCCAGCCGCCGCCCGCCATGGAAGGCGCGGCCCGCGAGACCGAAACCGACAACCTGGCGCGCCAGACCCTGGCCGCCGCCGCAGCGCTGGGGATCGACCCATCGGCGCTGGCTCAACGCATCGCGGCGTTCGCCGCGGAGAAGGAGAAGTCGTCATGAATGGCCTTGTCTCTTCGGGCTACCGGCCCTCGGGCGCCAACGCCCCGGCCATGCTGCTCAGCGCCCTGGTGCTGCTGTTCGCCGCCGTCGCCCTGGGCTACGGCCTGAGCAACCGCCTCGTCCCGCTCTACTGGATGGCCGGCGCGCTTGGCATCGTCGGCGTGCTGATCCCGATGTCGCTCAAGATGGCCAAGCAGTGGGAGCGCGCGGTGGTGCTCCGGATGGGCAAGCTGCAGGCGATCCGCGGCCCCGGCATGTTCGTGATCGTGCCCTTCATCGACGACGTCTCGTCGTGGCTCGACCAGCGCATCCAGACCACCGAGTTCAACGCCGAGCAGGCGCTTTCCAAAGACACCGTCCCGGTGGACGTGGACGCGGTGGTGTTCTGGCAGATCCACGATCCGGAGCGTGCGGCGCTGGAGATCACCGACTATCGCAGCGCCATCAGCCGGGTGGCCCAGACCTCGCTGCGCGAGATGGTGGGCTCGTCGCTGCTCTCCTCGCTGCTCTCCGACCGCAAGCAGGGCGATGAGCTGCTGCGCGAGGAGATCGGCCGCAAGACCGCCGACTGGGGGGTCACCGCCATCTCGGTGGAGATCCGCGACATCGGAGTGCCGGCCGCCCTGCAGGACGCCATGAGCCGCGAGGCCCAGGCGCAGCGCGAGGCCGCCGCCCGCATCCACCTCGGACAGGCCGAGCTGGCCGTGGCGCAGAAGTTCGTCGAGGCCGCGGACATCTACGCCAAGAGCCCGGCGGCGCTGCAGCTTCGGGCCATGAACATCATCTACGAGACCACCAAAGAGCGTGGGGCAACGATCCTGATCCCCAGCTCGATGGTGGATGCGATGAACCCGGGCGGGGTGCTCGGGCTGATGCAGGCGGCCAAGCCGGTCGCCTAGAGCGGCCTAAGCTTAGAGGGGGCATGGCGATGACGATGAAACTCACACGCTGGATCGTAGCCTTGGCGCTGTCCGGACTGATGATGGCGCTGATCCTGGCCGGCGCCGCGCGGGCGCAGGTGGCGGCAGGCGACTGGAACGGCGCGCTGACCGGTCCCGCCGGCCGAATGCGGCTGGCGCTCTCGATCAAAGCCGTTGACGGCGGTTTCGAGGGGACTGCGATCAGCGTCGACCAGGGCGGCAGCGGCGCGGCGCTCGCGGGCATCAAGCTGGACGGCCAGCGCCTGTCCTTCGAGATCCCCATGGTCAAGGCGCGTTACGAGGGCCAATGGGACGCGGGCCAGCAGGCCTGGGTCGGGACCTTCACGCAAGGCGCGAGCGTGCCGCTGACCCTGGCGAAGGGCAAGATCGCGCCCGGTCCGGTGATCGCCGGGCTCGACGGCCGGTGGGAGGGCGCCATGACCCTGCCGACCGCCAACCTGCGCTTCGTGCTGCGCGTGAAGACAGGCGCCTACGGGACCATCGTCGGGCTCGATGTGCCCGACCAGCTCACCTACGGCCTGGTGATCAGCGACCTGAAACGCGACGGCCAGAAGGTGACCTTCTCCCAGAAGACCACCGGCAGCACCTATGCCGGAACGCTGAGCGCCGACGGCAAGTCGATCGACGGCGCCTGGACCCAGGGCGGCGTGACCCGCGCCCTGCCGCTGGCGCTCAAGCCGCCGCCGGCGGCGCCGAAGCGGCCGCAGACGCCAGCCAAGCCCTATCCCTATCGCGAGGTCGAGGCGTCCATCGAAAGCGCGCCGGGCGTCGTCCTGGCCGGGACGCTGACCCTGCCGCCAGGCCCCGGACCCTTCCCGGCCGTGGCGATGATCACCGGCTCCGGCGCGCAGGACCGCGACGAAAGCCTGCTGGGCCACAAGCCCTTCCTGGTGATCGCCGACCGGCTGACCCGGTCGGGGATTGCTGTGCTGCGCTATGACGACCGCGGCTACGCCAAGTCCACCGGCGACTTCACCAAGGCCACGATCGCCGACTTCGCGGTCGATGCGGAGGCCGCCTCGGCTTGGCTTCGCAAGCAGCCGGGGATCGATCCCAAGCGCGTCGGCCTGATCGGCCACAGCGAAGGCGGCATCATCGCGCCGATGGTGGCGGCCAGGGACCCGCAGGTGGCGTTCATCGTGATGATCG
The DNA here is from genome assembly GCA_050729355.1 of Phenylobacterium sp. Lineage (GTDB taxonomy): Bacteria > Pseudomonadota > Alphaproteobacteria > Caulobacterales > Caulobacteraceae > Phenylobacterium. Next base: position 10,823 of record JBOHKZ010000567.1, read on the forward strand.
CCGGACCCGGCGCGCCGCTCGGCGAGGTGATGCGCGCACAGCGTCAGGCGCTGGGGCCAGGGATGGGCCAGGCGCCGGAATCCACGGCGAAGCAGCAGGCCGTCGTCGACAAGATGCTGGCCGCCATGCACGGCTCGAAGGACGACGCTGAGGCCGAGGCCCGCGCGCTGGTCGTGCTTCGCGAAAACGCCGCGACTTTCAACGTGGCTCCCGAGCAGTTCGCCGGCATCGCCAAGGCGTTCAGCTCGAAGTGGATCCGCGACCTGATGGACTACGATCCGGGCCCGACGCTGGCCAAGGTTCGGGTGCCGATCCTGGCGGTGAACGGGTCGAAGGACCTGCAGGTGCCGGCCGAGCAGAACCTCTCGGCCATCCGCAAGGCGACCGCGAAGAACAGGGACGTCACGGCGGTGGAGCTGCCCGGCCTGAACCACCTGCTGCAGACCGCGCCCACCGGGGCGGCCGGTGAATATGCCGACATCGAGGAGACCGTCGCGCCGATCGCCCTCGACACGATCTCGAACTGGGTCGTGGCGCGCACGAAGCGCTAGAGTACCGGGGAAGTCTGGAGTGGGGACGGTCATGGCGAGACGGCATGGGCGGACGGGGTTGGCGGCGGCGGCGCTCGCCCTGTCGCTGGCCGGCGCGGCGGCGGCTCAGGACGTGGTCGGCGAGTGGCATGGGACCCTGGCCAACGCGACCGCGGAGCTGCGGCTGGGCCTGGAGATCACCGCCAAGCCGGGCGGCGGCTATGAGGGCCGGATGATCAGCCCCGACCAGTCGCCGGCCTGGCTGCCGCTCGACAACGTCACTCTGCAGGAGGGGCGGCTCGTGATCGCCAGTTCGCGGATCGCCGGGCGGTTCGAAGGCCGGTGGGACGCGGAGCACCAGGCGTGGGTCGGGCAATGGACCCAGGGCTATGTCATGCCGCTGGTGCTGCTGAAGGGTAAGACTGAGCCGAGGCTGCGGCCGCAGACGCCGAAACCGCCATTCCCCTACCGCACAGAGGACGTGAGCTTCGACAGTGCGCCGGGCGTGCGGCTGGCCGGCACGCTGACCCTGCCCGAGGGCAAGGGCCCCTTCCCGGCCGCGATCCTGATCACCGGTTCGGGCGCCCAGGACCGCGACGAGAGCATCATGGGCCACAAGCCGTTCATGGTGCTGGCCGATGCGCTGACCCGGCGCGGGATCGCGGTGTTGCGCACCGACGACCGCGGGTTCGGCAAGTCCAGCGGCGACTTCAAGGCGGCGAGCGGCCCGGACTTCGTCGCCGATGCGGAGGCCGGGATCGCCTACCTGCGCGGACGACGCGAGATCGACGGCAAGCGGATCGGCCTGATCGGCCACAGCGAGGGCGGGATCATCGGACCGCTGGCGGCGGTCGCGGATCCGCAGGTGGCGTTCGTGGTGATGCTGGCCGGACCCGGCGTGCCCAGCCGCGAGCTGCTGGCCGCGCAGCGCGAGGCGGTGGCCCGGACCGCCGGTCTGTCGCCCGAGGCGATCGCCCAGAACGAGGCGACCCTGAGCCGCCTCGAACAGGCGCTGGCCGACGCCCCGGACCTGGCGCAGGGCGAGGCGGCGGCCGCCAAGGTGCTGATCGGCGCCGGCATGCCCGCCGACACCGCCAACGCCACCGTCCGGCAGATCGCCTCGCCCTGGTACAGGTGGTTCATCGCCTATGACCCGCGCCCCACCCTGGCCAAGCTGCGCGTCCCGGTGCTGGCGATGAACGGCGACAAGGACGTGCAGGTGCTGGCGAAGCAGAACCTGCCGGCGATCCGCGAGGCGCTGAAAGGCGATCCCGACGCCACCGTGGCCGAGCTGCCGGGGCTGAACCACCTCTTCCAGACCGCGCCGACCGGGGCGCCGGCGGAATATGCGCGGATCGAGGAGACCATGGCCCCCGCTGCGCTCGATATGCTCGCAGACTGGGTCGCGGCGCACGTCAAACGCTGAACAAGCCTTGGCTTGGGGCGTCGGGCGCGGCTAGCTAGGCCGCATGCGCACCCATGCCCTCGCCTTCGCCCTGACCCTCGCCGCCGGTTCCGCCAGCGCCGCGCCCGCCGACATGGTGATCTGGGGCGGACCGATCTACACGGCCGTGGACGCCAAGCCCAAGGTTGAGGCCGTAGCGGTCTCCGCCGGCAAGATCGCCTTCGTCGGCGACCGGGCGGGCGCCAAGGCGCTGGTCGGCCCGAAGACCCAGGTCATCGACCTGAAGGGCGCGGCGCTCTTCCCCGGTTTCACCGACAGCCACGCCCACCTGCGCCAGATCGGCGAGCGGGAACTGAAGCTGAACCTGGAGGGCTCGAAGTCGGCCGCCGAGGTCACCGAGCGCCTGAAGACCTACATCGCCAAGTACAAGCCCACCGAGCTGGTGGACGGCCGCGGCTGGATCGAGACTGGCTGGCCGGAGGGCCGCTTCCTGCAGGCCTCCGACCTCGACGCCGCGGCTCCAAACGTGCCCGTTCTGCTGGGCCGCGCCGACGGCCATGCGCTGACCGCCAACAGCGCAGCCCTCAAGGCCGCCGGGATCGACGAGACGACGCCCGCCCCGGCCGGCGGCCAGATCCTCAAGGGTCCGGACGGGAAGCCCACCGGCGTGCTGGTCGACAACGCCATGGGCCTGGTCGCCAAGCTGCGCCGCGAGCCCAACGAGGCCGACCGGCTGGCGGCGTTCCGCGCCGCCTTCAAGGCCGAGACCGCCTATGGCTGGACCGGCGTCCACAGCATGAGCGTCGACTGGGCCGACGTCGGCCTGCTGGAGAAGATGGACAAGGACGGCGAGGCGACCTTGCGGGTCTACAACGCCGTCGACTTCCGCGACGCCGGCCCGCTGTTCGAGGGCGGGCCGCGCGCCACGTCGGACGGGCGGATCACCACGCGGGCGATCAAGCTCTACATGGACGGCGCGCTCGGCTCTCGAGGCGCGGTGCTGTTCGCGCCCTATGCAGACGCGCCGACCATCAGCGGCACCTACGTGACGCCGCCCGACGTGATGCGGCCGGTGCTGGCCAAGGCGCTGGCCAAGGGCATCCAGGTCTCCACCCACGCCATCGGCGACAAGGGCAACGCCACGGCGCTGGACCTCTATGAGGAGACCTTCAACGCGGCCCCAGCCAAGGGCGCGGCGGCGCGGTGGCGGATCGAGCACGCCCAGATCATCCGCCCGGCCGACATCCCGCGCTTCAAGGCCGACCACGTGATCGCCTCGATGCAGCCCAGCCACGCCATCGGCGACCTGCATTTCGCGCCGGCGCGGCTCGGCGAGGACCGGCTGAAAGGCGCCTATGCCTGGAAGAGCCTGCTGAACGACGGGGCTGTGGTGGTCGGCGGGTCCGATGCGCCCGTGGAGCGCGGCGCGCCGCTGATCGAGTTCTATGCGGCGGTGGCGCGCAAGGACCTCAAGGGCTTCTCGGCCCCGGACTGGCATCCGGAGGAGACGCTGTCGCGAACTGAGGCGTTGAAGCTGTTCACCTCCAGCGCCGCCTATGGGCGGTTCGCCGAGGCCGAACTCGGAACCCTGAGCGTCGGCAAGCGCGCCGACCTGTCCGGGTTTTCCGTCGACTTGATGACCGCGCCGGTCGCCGAGATCCCCAAGGGACACGCGGTCCTCACCGTGGTCGACGGCAAGGTGGTCTACGACGGCCGCTAGGCCGCCGTAGAGCCAGGGTAGATTCTACTCGTCGTCGCCGTCGGCGATATCGGCGATACCACCGGACATCGGTTCACCAAAGGCGGTGCGCACGACGTGGCCCTTGTCCTTGTGGTGGGGGTGAGCGGGTTGGACCTCTTCGGGTTCCACGGCGGGATCCTTGGGGGTTTCGTCGGCCATACAACATCTCCTTGGCGTTACAGGCGGCAGCGGCTGCGCCCCTGCCGAGGCTCTTCAAATCCAGGCGGTTGCGGCGGGCCTTGCGACCCCGACGATCCGGATTCACACCCCAGACCGACCTGCCCCCGCGTGCACAGCATACAACTCCGTTCCACGAATGGGAGTCCAAGCGTGCAGCCCAGCTGTCGTTCGCCGGTTGTGTAGCGTTAGCAGGCGCCCGGCCGCCGTGAGGCGCGGAGCCTAGCGCAGGCGGCGAAGGACCGCCTCGGTGATCCGCGCGCAGCGTGCGCCCAGGAAGGGGTAGGCGCCGACCATCACATCTGCGAGCTGGGCGTCGAGCGCCTCGCGCAGCCGGCCCCGCGCGCGATGCAGGCGGGTCTTCACCGTTTCGGGCCGGATGCCGAGGTGGACCGCGGTCTCCTCGACCGAAAGCTCCTCGACCTCGCGCAGGATGAAGACCAGCCGGAAAGGCTCGGGCAGGTGGTCGACGGCGCGTTCCAGGATGCGGCGGATCTGGGCGCGGGCGGCGTCGGCCTCCGGATCCTCCGGCGCATTGCGGCCGGGGAACTGCAGCACCTGGGCCGAGCCCTGGGCGGCCTCGACCACGTCGAGGTCGGCGGTCGGGCGGCGCGCGCGAAGGCGCCCGTGCGCCTCGTTGAGCACGATGCGGGTCAGCCAGGTAGCGATGCCCGCCTCGCCCCGGAAGCCCCCGATGGCGGCGAAGGCGCGGGTGTAGGCCTCCTGCAGGACGTCCTCGGCCTCGGCGTCGTCGCGCACGACCGCACGCGCGATGCGGAAGAGCCGCTGGTTGCACCGCTGCATGATGGCCCGGAACGCCTCGCGGTCGCCGGCGCGGGCGAAGGCGGCGAGGTCGGGCTCGGCCAGGGCGGCGTAGTCGCGGGCGGCGGCGTTGGGCATCGGGTCTCCAGCCTACACCCGTTGGATGGGCGAGCGGGCCGGAGGTTCCCGGGAACCTTCGCGGGCGGGCCCCATCAAACCGGGAGCGAGCCCGAAGCACGCCATCGAACCGGAGAGACGCATATGCTGAGAGCCCTAGGATTTGCCGCCGCCCTGATGTTTGGCGCACCGCTCGCCGCCCAGGCCCAGGCGCCCAAGATCAACGACGCCCAGATCGCCCACATCGCCTACACCGCCGGCGTGATCGACGTGGCCGCCGGCAAACAGGCGCTCGCCAGGTCCAAGGACAAGGCCGTACGCGACTTCGCCGCCGAAATGGTCCGCGACCACACGGCGGTGAACGATCAGGCGCTGGCGCTGGTGAGGAAGCTGGGCGTCTCCCCGCAGGACAATCCCACCAGCCAGGCGCTGAACAAGGACGCCGCGGCCAAGCTGAAGGCCTATGCGGCGCTGAATGGCGCGGCTTTCGACAAGGGCTATGTCGCCAACGAGGTCGCCTTCCACCGGACGGTCAACGGAGCGCTGGCCGACACCCTGATCCCCAACGCCCAGAACGCCGAGCTGAAGGACCTGCTGCAGACCGGGCTGAAGCTCTTCACCGAGCACCAGATTCATGCCGAACACCTGGCTGCCGGTCATCACTAGCCCGCTTCAGCGCGGGCCTGCCGAGCAGAAGGGCGCGATCCCCCGCCGCCTGCTCCTCGCGCTGGCCGGAGCGATGGTCGCCGCCGCCCCGGCGTCCGCCACGCCGAAGGTCTACACTCTGACCATCCGGGATATGGCGTTCGGGGCCGTCCCCGCGGGCCTGCGGGTCGGCGACGTCATCGAGTGGGTGAACAACGACATCTTCGTCCACTCCGCCACCGCCCGCGACAAGACCTTCGACCTCGAGCTGAAACCCAAGGCCCACGCGCGGATGACGCTGAAGCAAGCCGGGACCGTGGCCTTCTACTGCCGCTACCACCCAGGAATGACCGGGAGGCTGGTGGTGGGGAAGTAGGATCGCTACTTAGGCCGCATGGCGGACGGCTGGGTGATTGGGGTGTTGGTGCAGCCGCCGGGGGAGCCGGCGCCGCTGCGGCACTATTTCGCCGTGGGGCATCAGGACCAGGCGAAGTGCGAGTGGACGGCGGTGGACTACGCCGGGCGCGCCGGGATCGTGGCCAGCAGTCCGCTGCAGGGCCAGGAGCCGGTGGAGGCGATCCGGCCGCTGACGCTCGCCAAGATGAAGTCGTTCGGCCTGCTGCCCGGCCAGGTGCGCGAGCTGGGCTGGCGCCACCCCCGCCGGTGGCTGACCGGCTAGGCCGGAGAGAACCCCTGCAAAACCTTGTCATCCCGGCCGCAGCGAAGCGGAGAGCCGGACCCAGGGGCCACTGCAGTGCGCCTGCCCTGGGTCCCGGCTCGGCTCTTCTGCCGTCCGGGATGACGGATTTTGGGCTTCCGGCCTGAACCCTAGGCGGCCTGCAGCACGCCGGCCTTTTCGCCGCTGAGGTGACGCTGGAAGAAGCGTTCCCAGCTGGCGCCCTCGAAGGTCGGGATTTCCATGTGGCCGCCGGGGTTGATGTGCAGGGTCTTCTCCTTCGAGCCGAAGGCGTCGAAAAGGGCGACGCCGTGCTCGCGCGGGGCGACGGCGTCCTCCCACTGGAAGACGAACTCCACGGGGATGGTGATCCGGGCGGCGGCCGCGGCGAAGGCGGCGGCGTCGGGGCGCAGGCCCGCCAGGCCGAAGACGGCGCAGGTGATCCGCGGCTCTTCGGCGACGAACGGCACGCCGATCGCGGTCCCCATCGAGACGCCCCAGTAGCCGACCGGCCCCTCTGCGCCGATCTCGTCCAGCGCCTGGACGGCGTCGAGCGCGGCCTTCCACTCCGGCACGGCCTGGGCGGTGCGTTCGGCCATCTGGCGCAGGCGCTCGGGCGTCCAGCCGGGCGCGGCCTGGCCGGTGACGCGGGCGCCGACGTCGCGGGCGAAGGCCTCGGCCTCCTCGCGGGAAATGCGGTCACCGTGACCCGGCGCGTCGATGGCCAGCGTCGCGTAGCCAAGCCGCTTGGCGTACTGCGCGGCGCGGGCGCGGATGCCGGGGGTCTTCTTATGCTGCGATCCTCCATGGCCCATCAGCACCAGCGGCCGCGGGCCCGATGCGCCCTCCGGTGTCCACAGCACGGCCGGCACAGCCTCGCCGGCTACGGCCAGCTCGAAGGACCGGCGGGTCACGCCGCCCTCGGTCCGCTCGTCGGTGAAATCGACCATTCCGTCCTCCCAACATTCCGATTGTTCGAAGTCCACACCCCGCCCGTCGCCGGGTCAAGCGTGGCCCTCCCGGGGGTCCGCATCGCAGGCCCCTTGACCGCGCTTGCGGCGCGGATGGATGTGGGCGTCCATGAAGCCACCGCCGAGGAGAGCTGAGCATGGAAACCCGCGTCAACGAGATCGCTGCGGGCGTCTATCGCCTGTCGACCTTTGTCCCGGCGGTGACGCCGGACGGCTTCACCTTCAACCAGTTCCTGATCGACGCCGAC
>JBOHKZ010000568.1:0-6373 GCA_050729355.1 Phenylobacterium sp.
GTTCAGCACCATCCGGCCGTCCAGCAAAGTGTTCTTCGTCCCCACCTCGAAGGCGTCGATGAACTCGGGGTCGTAGGTCTTCGGGAACAGCTCCTGCCCCGGCGACTGGGGCGGGTTGAAGCCGCCGCCCTTGTAGCCGCGCGCGTACGATCCGTAGACCATGGTCTGGTTGGTGAAACTGAGTTGCGGCGACCACTCGAGGTTGAAGCGGCCCGTCCATTCACTGAACGTCGCCTGTTGGGTGTAGGGCAATGGAATGGTGCCCAGGTTGTTCGGGACGAGCAGGCCGGGCGAGTACGGCTGGGCCCACTTCTTGTCATGGGTGTACCTAAGCCCGACCGTCGCCTTCAGCTCGTCGGTCAGCTTGTAGCTGGCCTCGCCGAAGCCGGCGGTGGAGGTGAGGCGGTAGTCAGTGCGGCTGTCGAAGTAGTTGCCGCCCGAGCCGTCCGGGATTGGCTTCTGGTCGACGGCGATGCAGCCGGTCCGCCCTCCCACCGCTGGGCATCCCGCGCCCAGGTTGGTGGCCACCGCCGCCGCGGTCAGAGTGTTGCTGAGGACATAGAGGTCTGTGGTGGTCTCGCCCTTCTGGTACGTCGCGCCGAGGCTGAACTCGAAGCGTCCGCCGTAGTTGGACTGCAGGCGTAGTTCATGCGACCGCGCTTCGCCGTCGCTCACGCCGACCTGGAACGTGCGGAACTGGTTGCTCAAGCCCACCTGCGGATCATTGAAGAATCCGCCGGGCGAGAAGGGCGTGACGTTGAACGTCGTCGACGGCTGCATCCGGTTGTAGTCGTTCTGATTGAAGAACTTCCCTTCCGAATAGCTGCCCGTGTAGCTCAGGTTCAGGGTGTCGGTGAGGTCGAACTCGATGTTGAAGATCACCGAGTCCGAGCGGTTCTGGTAGACGGGGTTGAGCGCGGATTCGATGCTGCGCAGGTCGTGGTCCTGCACCTTCCCGGCGTAGGCGTCGCCGGTGATGAGGCCCGTCAGGTTGCCGATGCCGCCGCCCAGTGTGGCGCTGCTGTTGACCGACCCCAGGCCCGCCTGGCCCCGGAGGTCGCCCACGGCGCAGCCTTGGCTGAAAAAGCTCTGCGTGGAGCCGCCCAACCCGGTGGTCGGCACGCCGCCCACGGTGGTGCGGCCGAGATCCTTGATGCAGAGCTGCTTCCCGACTTGCGTGCGGTTGTCGTCTTCCTTGAAGTGTTCCCACATCAGGTAGCTGCGAAGGCGGTCGTTGGGATGGAAGGAGACGGTGGCGCGCGTCGACCACATGTCGCGGCCGTCGATGTCCTGGCCGGAGGTCAGGTTGTCCCCGAAGCCGTCGCGCTTGAAGTACTGGCCGGCCAGGCGCACCGCGAACATGTCGCCGAGCGGGACGTTCAGGAAGCCGGAGAGGCGGCGGTTGTCGTAGTTGCCGATCTCGCCGCTGGCCTCCGCCTCGAAGAGGTCCTTCGGCTTGGCGGTGATGACGTTGACGAGGCCGCCGGTCGTGTTGCGTCCGAACTGGGTGCCCTGCGGTCCGCGCAGCACCTCGACCCGCTCGACGTCCAGGAAGTTCGAGTCGCCTAGGGTGGCGGCGCCGAGCGGGACGTTGTTGACGTGCACGCCGATGGCCGGGTCGGCACCGGTGGCCACGAGCTTGGTGCCGATGCCGCGGATCGAGAAGTTGTAGCCGCCGAAGTTGCCGCGCGAGAAGTTGACGTTGGGGATCGCCTTCAGGAGGTCCGAACCGGTCTCCAGGCGCTGCATCCTCAGGGTCTCCTGCGAGAACGCCGAGACTGCCGCGGGCACTTCCTGCAGCGCCTCTTCCCGGCGCTGCGCCGTAACCACGAGTTCTCCGAGGAGCGTCGCTGAACCCGAAGATGAGGACGTCGAGGATCGGGTCTGTGCCGCAGCCGTCCCTCCAGCCAGAGCCGCGACACAGACGCCAAGCGCTAACGCGCTCCGCAACGGCGGGGTCCTGAGCATTTCCATCCCTCCCTGTGCCGCTGGCGACGCCAGGGCCGCTTCTTTTTCGTTTTTCAGAGCGGCGGTCTTGCGCCACTCCAGCACGCAGTATGACGGTGCTGCGCGCCCGGAATATTCGCATCCGGCCAGGCGTTCAGGTGGGTCGTGTAGCAGGTTGAAGTTGTTGCAGTTTTATAGATTTCGGCGGGTGTCGCCGGCCCGATTCAGCGCGCCTTACGCAGCGGCAGAGTCGCTTCTTTCGGCGGCTGCGAGCTCAGGCGTTCCGAAGCCGGCCGGTTCGTCGAGCGACATGCGGCGGGTGAGCCGCGCCACCTCCTGAGTGAGCGCGCGGCGCTGTTCGGGCCCCGCATCGAGCAGGCTGATCTGCAGCATGCTGGCCGAGACCATGTGGCCGATGATCCAGGCGTCGGCCTCTGGCATCGGCAGGGCGAGGCGGTCTCCGTTTAGAAGGCGGATATCCTGCGAGAGCTGCATGAGCTGGGCCTGGATCTGTCCGACCGCAGGCAGGCCGAAGAGGTGCGGCGCCTCGGTCCCCAGCCGACCGAAGACGGCGCGGTGCTCGACCAGCACGTCCAGCCCGGAGAGCAGCAGATGCTCGGTCCCCGCGTGGTTGTCGAGCTGCCCGGCCACGCATTCGGCCAGCGCGCGGCGCATGGCGTCCAGCAGGCGTTCCATGGCGAGAACAATAAGCGCGCCGGCCACGGCCTCGCGGTTGGGAAAGTACTGGTAGAGCGTGCCGACGCTGACGCCAGCGCGGCTGGCGATCGCGTGGGTGGTGAGGCCGTGATAGCCGCCTCGGCTTAGCGCCTCGCTGCAGGCATCGAGGATGGCCTGAACCGTGGCCTTGGATCGGCTCTGCCGCGGCAACTTGCGCGGCTCCAGGATCGACATCGGTCGGTTTCGCCTGCAACGCCGTGGCCCGGGATGCGGTCCCGGCCCACGAACACGCAACATGTTGGGAATTCGTCGGTTGCGGTCAAGGTAGAACAGTCTGGGAGCCGGTCACACCCGCGAGCCTGGGCCGCCAACGGCGAACTCCATCAACCCCGCTACCCGGGTCATGGCCGGACGCTAGAGCCACGCTTGATTGCTGACAAGCAGACGCGCGCAACGTCCGCTAAGGGTCGAAAGCGGTCACTGGCTCTCCGCCCGAAACCGGACCTTCGACGTGCATGCCCGAAACCGGACCTGCCGAATGTCCGAGATGGGTGGAAAGCGGACCTAGGCACACTTAAGCTTGGCTGATGGCACATGGCCTCAAGTTCGATGAGCTCTACGACATAGACGCCAAGAGCGATCCGTACCTGGACGAGTACGTGAGGGCGCGAGACCGCATTGCGGCGGAGGGGCCTTGGGCGGTCAAGGACATGGAAGCCCTCGCGTATCGCGGTTCCATCATGAGCATCCTTTATGTCTCAGACGCCATGAGGGCCGGCACGACATACGATCAGGACCTTCCCGGTGCCGAGCGTTGGTACGAAGTGGCCGCCGCGTCGGGTTCGACAAGAGGTTTGACCGGACTGGCCTCGACCCACCTCCTGATGGGTAAGGTGGAACAGGCCGTGACGGAACTCGAAGCCGCTATCGAAAAGAACTACCCCCCGGCTATGAACGACTTGGCTGGGATATACTTTCGTGGCGATTTGGGTCGCAGAGATAAGCCGAAGGCGCTAGCGCTCTACCAAAGGGGAGCGTCCCTCGGACACTTCCCCTCCAAGTTTAACCTCGTCCGTCTGTCCCTCCACGGACGCTTCGGATTTTGGAGACGCTGGCTCGCAATTCGCGAAATACCAAGCGTCACTGCAGATCACCTCAAAATCAAATCGACAAACCCGTACACTGATCGAGTGCGGTGATTGCAGAACGCTGAACCGCGGTTTGAGTACCAGGACGGTCAGTCTCGCAATGTCCGCAATGGGTCGAAAGCGGAAACGGGGTTGCTTGCCGAGGGCGGCCGTTCGGAGCAACGCTGGACAGTAGACGCAACGGAGGTCCGCTGGGGGTGGGAAGCGGTCACTGGCGCCGTTCCCAGCTGACGGGTCGCCGGCTTTAGAGGCTGGGCGCCGCTCGGGCCGGCCGCCGTACGCCGTACGAACTGGGGAAATTGCCAACCCGGCGAGAGGGTCATAGCGTCGCCCGGAAGACGGGGGAACGGGCATGCTCACTCACGCGCCGACGCGCGTCGTCCGCGACTACAACTCCGACAGCCGCTACTGGGAGCAGTACAAGCCCCGGCCGGGCGACATCATCATCGGCACCGCCGCCAAGGTCGGCACCACCTGGACGCAGCAGATCGTCAACCTGCTGGTCTTCCAGTCACCGGAGCCGCGACATCTGGGGAGGTTGAGCCCTTGGCTGGACGCACGCTTCTTCGCGCCGCTGGAGGCGATCCTGCCGGGGCTGGAGGCCCAGAAGCATCGGCGCTTCATCAAGACGCACCTGCCGATGGACGCCATTCCGCTCTACGACGAGGTCCGCTACATCCACACGGCGCGTGACGGGCGCGACGCGGCGATGTCGCACCTGAACCACCTGAACAACCGCACCGCCGAAGCCTGGGCGCGGTTCGACGCCGTCGGGCTTAGCGATCCCGCCATTGGCGCGCCGATGCCGCGCCCGCCGCGCACGGCGCGTGAGTTCTTCCACTACTGGGTGGAGGCCGAGGGCATGCATACCGCCGAGGGTTTCCTTACGCTGGAGCGCACCTACTGGGACCGGCGCGAGGCGGACAACGTGCTGTTGGTCCACTACGTCGACCTGAAGGCCGATCTGGACGGCGAGATGCGGCGCATTTCCGCCTTCCTCGACATTCCCGTGAACGAGACCATCTGGCCCGCACTGGTGGAGGCGGCCACGTTCGAGGCGATGAAACGCGATGGCGACCGTTTGCTGGCCGGCATGGAGATGGGCCTCGACGGCGGCCACAGGAGTTTCCTGCACAAGGCCACCAACGGCCGCTGGAAGGGCGAGGTCGACGAGGCCGATCTCGCCCGCTACCGCGCCAAGGTGGAGGCCGCCCTGTCGCCAGCCCTGATCGCCTGGCTGGAGGGCGGCCGCGCCATCGCGGGCGATCCGCGCGTTTCGCCCGACTAGTCCCCGCCGATCTGCGCGTCCGGCGCGCAGCGGCGTGCGGGTGAACGCCTTGTCGCTCGGGCCCATCGAGACGCCGCAGATGGCGGCGATGTTCGCGAGCCTTGGGCCGGAAGAGACTGAGCGACGGTTCATCCACATGCCCATGGGCCGCTTCGGGACGATCGCTGAACTGGCGGCGACGGCGGTCTATCTGGCGAGCGACGATGCAGGCTTCGTGACCGGCTCGGTGTTTCCGATCAACGGCGGCATTCCCGGCGCGTTCACGGCGCCTTAGCGCAGCGTCGGAACGTCATCGCGCACCGTTCCGGACGCCGCCGGCGGCCGGGCGGACCTGAACGAAGCTACTCCTTGGGCTTTCCGGAGCCGTTCGTCGCCCGCTCCACCACGGCCTTGCCTGCGTCTGTCTGAGCCAGCCCCTCCAGCATCGCTCCGAGGGCCTGGCCGCCCCGCGCGCTGAACACGTCGGTGATGCTGTTCATGCCCGCGGGCACGTCGCCGCCCGTCACGATCACCTTGATGTCGGCCGCGCTCAGGGCCTCAGCCTGGGCGACGCCCACGGCCTGCCCGGCTTTGATTTGCTCCACGCGCACCAGGTACGTCTGGTAGCCGTCGTTGCCGCCGATCTCCTTGGCCAGTTCGATCTGTGTCGAGACCGGCGCCAGAAGCAGCAGCCGCTCGGCTTCGGCGCGGCTCTGGCCCTGCGCCAGCAGGCCTTCGGCGTCCAGCTTCTGCTGGGCCAGAGTGCCCTTGGCGATCAGTTCCAGCCGCTGGCGCTCGGCCTCGGCCGAGATCACCTGCTGCTGGCGCTGCCCTTCGGCGCGGATGATCGTGACTTCGCGCTCCTGCGCGGCCTGCACCTCGGCGACGCCCTTGGCGATGTCGGCGGCGCGGGTGTCGGCGACCAGCTTCACGTCCATCTCACGCTCGGTGGTGTCGCGCTGGGCGACCAGGACCTGCTGCTCGGCGACCTGCTTGGCGATGCCGACCTGCTTTTCCTGCTCGGCCGTCCGCATCCCGACCTGCTGCAGGGCGTCCTGCTTGTTCACCTCGACGGTGCGCTGCGCCTCGATTTCCTTGGTCTGGGCCATCTGGCTGTTCATCGCCACGGCCTCGCGGCTCTCGCGGTCGATCCGCGACTTTTCCTTGGCCATGATGTTGGCGATGACCTGCGAATTGGCGCTGTCGCGGATGTCCATGAACTCGATGTTCTTGACCGTCTCCACGCCCCACGCCTTCAGTTGGTTGTCCACCTGGGCGGTGAAGGCCTCGGCCAGGGTCGACCGGGCTTCGAGGATGTCCTCGAGCTTGTGGG
>JBOHKZ010000569.1:0-2642 GCA_050729355.1 Phenylobacterium sp.
GCCCATGACCTGCTTGTCGAGCAACGCCGACTGATCCGCTGGCAGATCGCCAGCGAGCGTTTCGGCGTGGCGTTGAAGGCGCTGACGATCCTGGTCGGCCTGGGGATCGCCGCGATCCTGGCCGGGATGGCGTGGACTGCGGCGCACGACCAGGGCGTCACGGTGCGCGCCTTCAGCACGCCGCCGGCCTACGCGGCCCGCGGCCTCAGCGGCGAAATCCTGGCCGGGCAGTACATCGACGACCTGGTGCGCATCCGCAGCCGGACAGCGCGGCTCTCGCTGGCCCCCACGCAGAACCTGCGAGCCGCCGGTCCGGGTGTGCGCATCGAAATTCCGCAGACCGGCGTGTCTGTCGCCGAAATTCAGCGCCTCTTCGACCGGTGGCTCGGACGCCAGACGGTGATCAGCGGCGCCCTCAATGAGGAAGCGCCCGGCTTCGTGACGCTGACCGCGCAGGTTGGGGACCGTGGATGGGTCAGGGTTTCAGGCCCAGCCGACCAGTTGGACGCGCTCATTCAGCAACTGGCCGAGAAGAGCTTCGGCGCCTACCGGCCCGATCAACTGGGCATCTACCTGAGCGGCGAAGGCCGGTACGACGAAGCCCTGGCGGCCGCCAGGGCCAACCTGATGCGCGACCGCGCGGAAGACGACGACACCCTGGGGCGCGACTATTCACTGCTCGGCGTACGAGAGGGCGATCCCGCACGTCAGGTTCAGCTTTTCCGCAAGGCCATATCGATCGGTCCAAAGCAGATGCCCTTCTGGAATAATCTCGCCCATGCCTATGAGCGGTTGGGCTACGAGCAATCGGCCTCCGACGCCGCGAACACCCTGCTCGCCCTGAGGGTGCAGGACCAGGGGTCGACGATCGCCCGGAACACGAATGCGCGGACAGCCGCCGAGACGTTCGCCAAGCTGCGCCGATACGGCAACCACACGGCCGCCATCATGAGCGGAGCCTACGCCGAGGCCCGGGCCTTTGCAGACCCCGGTGCGGAAGAGAGCCTGGCCGCGGCGCGGGCGCACGACGGGGCGAGCGCCCGGCAAGGCGTTATCGACGCCTTGGATGTGGAGAAAATCACGCCCCGCGACGCCGCCTTCACCCGGGTCCACATCGCAAGGGCGGCCGCGGACTGGCCAGCCATGAGCGCCGCGATGAGCACCTACGAGCGTGAGCGGGAAACCGCCTACAACGCCCCGCCGGCCGCAGGGCTGACGCCCCCGGCGGGATCGACGGTCATGCAGGCGCAATACGCCGCTCTCCGGGCGCGCCGCGACGCCCCTCTGTTGGCGCAAGCCCTGGCCCGCAGCGGCGACATCGAGAGAGCCCGCGCGGCAGCCTCGGCGACCCCGCTGGACTGCGCCGCCTGCCTGCGGGCTCGCGCCGAGGTGGAGTCCGCCGCCCGCAACTGGCCCGCCGCGGACGCCTGGTACGCCCGGGCCGCGGCCTTCGCGCCCCGGCTGCCGCAGGCTGAAACTGAGTGGGGCGAATCCCTGCTGGCGCGAGGCGATATGAAGGGCGCGATCGCCAAGCTCGCCGCCGCCAGCGCCAAGGGGCCGCACGACGCCGATCCGCTGGAGCTGTGGGGCGAAGCACTGATGGCTACGGGCGACGCCAGAGCCGCAACGGGCAAATACGCCGAGGCCGCGAAGTTCGCGCCGCGCTGGGGCCGACTTCACCTGAAGTGGGGCGAGGCGCTCGCGAAGCTGGGCAAGGCCGACGATGCACGGGCGAAGTGGCGGGCCGCCGCCGGGATGGACCTCGCGCCGGCCGACCGGGCGCGCCTTCGCCAGCTCCTCTCCGCCCGCACCTGAGCTCAGGGCTCGGCAAAGAGCGTCGGCGGCTCGGTGGGCTGCGGCAACTGGGCTTCCATGGTGCAGCTGAGTCCCTGGGGACGGTAATCCATCATGGCCGAGCCGCGGAACTCGCCGCGCAGGCCGCGCTCGATGAGGCGCGAGCCGAAGCCCTGACGGGTCGGCGGCGTCACCGCAGGTCCGCCCGACTCCACCCAGGTGAGGCGCAGCCGCGCGTTGTCGGTATCGAGCGACCACGAGAGGTCGACGCGCCCGGCCTCCCGCGACAGCGCGCCGTACTTCACCGCGTTGGTGGCGAGTTCGTGGAACACCAGCGCCATGGTCAGGGCCGCGCCCGGCTGCAGCCAGACGTCCGGCCCGTGGATGACGACCTTGCTGGCCGCCAGGCTGGAGAACGGGTCGAGGGCGCGCTCGGCCACCTCCTGGAGCGCCGCGCCGTGCCAGCTCTCCCGCGTCAGCACGTCGTGCACCTGCGATAGACTGAGGAGGCGCGCCTCGAACTTGCCGTAGGCGGTGAGCTGGTCCGGCTCGCTGCGCATGGTCTGGGCGGCCATCGACTGCACGGTGGCGAGCGTGTTCTTCACCCGGTGGTTCAGCTCGTTGATCAGCAGCCGCAGTTGGCTCTGGTAACGCTGCTGTTCCGCCTCGACCTGCTTTCGCTGGGTGATGTCTTCGACGATCGAGACGAAGTAGTCCGGCTCCCCAGCGCTGGTCCGCACCAGCGAGACGGTGAGGTTGGTCCAGACCGAGCCGCCGCTCTTGGTCAGGTATCGCTTCTCCATCGAGAAGGTCTCGGTCTCGCCGGCCAGCAGGGCCCTGGCCCGCAC
>JBOHKZ010000570.1:0-4261 GCA_050729355.1 Phenylobacterium sp.
GCCGTGCGCTCCACCACCAGCAATCCGGTGCAGCCGCACATCCGCATCTATCCGGCCCGGCCCACGCCCTCGAATCCGGCGCTGATCGACCGCTACGCCAAGGCGGCGTTCGAGAACGGGATCGCCCCGGAGGTGCTGCCGGCCGAGCAGGCCTACATCCAGGACCCGGTCGCCGACCTGGTGCTGACCGTCGTGGAGGCCCTCTGACATGGCCTACTCAAACCAGCCGGCCGGCGAAAAACTCTACGACCAACTTCCCGCCTATATCCGCGAGAGGGACGCCGACGAGGGCCTGCCGCTCAAGGGGTTCCTGGCGCTGCTGGAAAGCCAGGCCGACCTCATCGACCAGGACATCCGCCAGCTCTACAACGACGCGTTCATCGAGACCTGCGAGCCCTGGGTCATCCCCTATATCGGGGACCTGGTCGCCAATATCCCGCTGTTCGACGAGAGCCGGGTTCGCGATGGCGACACGGCGGGGGAAACCTTCAAGGACCTGACCGGTCCCTCGCTCAAGCCGCGCATTGCGTTGGGCGCCCGCGCCGACGTCGCCAAGACCATCTATTTCCGGCGCCGCAAGGGCACCTTGCCCATGCTGGAGGAACTGGCCCGCGACGTCACCGGCTGGGCCGCGCACGCCGTGGAGTTCTTCCAGATCCTCGGCTGGACGCAGTGGCTGCGCAACCACATCCGGCCAACGGCCTATCGGACGCCGGACATCCGCTCGGTCGAGCGGATGGACCGCATCGCCTGGGCCTTCGACGAGGTCGCCCACACGGTCGACGTGCGGCCGATCAATCCGCTCAACGGTTGGTACAACATCAAGAATATCGGCTTCTTCCTGTGGCGGCTGGGCAGCTACGGCATGGAGGCCGTGGAGGCCCGGCGCGTCGGCGCGGCGGCGAGCTCCCGCTACCATTTCAGTCCCCTCGGCCAGTCGGCGCCGATGTTCACCCGCCTGCGCCGCGAGGGGGACGAGGCGGGGCTGGCGACGGAGCTGCATGTGCCGGGGCCGATCCGCCCGGCCCGCTTCAACCTGGATATCCGCGCAGCGCTCGCCTTGCCGCTCGTACCCGATTTCTCGGAGTTCTACGGGCTGTTCGACGCCTTCCCCGGCATGCTGCTGGCCCCGGCCCCCAGCTTGATGATCTTCGTGGACGGCGCGCCGGTGCCGCTGTCGGACATCCGCGACCACAACCTCTCGGTCTGGGACCAGCCCGCGGGCAACCTGGTCAGCGTCGACGTTGCGCGCGGGCGCCTGTCGTTGGGCCCGGGCCGGGTCCCCGCCCGCCGGGTCGACGTCTACTACCACTACGGCTTCAGCGCCGACCTGGGCGGAGGTCCCTATTCGCGGCGGGCCTGGCTGATCAAGCCGGCGCCGACCACCCTGGTCCTGACCGTCGACGGCCTGGGCCTGCCCGGAACCTTCAACACCATCGGCGACGCCTTGAACGCCTGGGTCCTGGCGGGCCGTCCGAACGCCATCGTCCGCATCGACGACAATCGCACCTATCGCGAGGCGATCTCGATCGAGCCGGCGGACAACCGGTTCATCGCCATCGAGGCGGCCGACGGGTTCCGGCCACACCTGCTGCTGACCCGCCCGCTGTCGATCACCGGCGTGCACGACACCGCCACGGTCACCCTGTCCGGCCTGCTGGTCGAAGGCCGGGTGCAGGTGACCGGCTCGCTGGGCCGGCTGCGCATCCTGCACACCACGCTCGTGCCGGGCGTGAGCATCGCCGAAAGCGATCCGCCCGTTCCGCCGCCGCCGCTGCAGCCCAGCATCCGCGCGGCAGGGACTAATGCGGCCGGCGATCCGCTCAACACCCAGCTGAAGGTCGAGCTCGCCTTCGCCATCACCGGGCCCCTGCGCCTGCCGGACCGCATCGAATCCCTGACCGCGCTGGACTCGATCATCGACGGCCTGGGGCGGCCGGCCATCTCGGGGGAAACCGCCACGACGTCGGGCCCGCCGACCCGGCTCGAGCGCTGCACGCTGCGCGGACCGACCCTGGTCCGCCAGATCAACCTGGCCACCGAGGTGATCTTCGACGGGCTGGTGACCGTGGAACGCCGTCAGGTCGGCTGCATCCGGTTCTCCTATGTGTCCCGCGATTCCGTCGCGCCGCGGCGTTACCGCTGCCAACCGGACCTGGAGATCCGGCGGGTGGTGGAGGCGGCGCAGGCGGCCTCCCTCGTGCCGCTGACCCAGCCGCAGATCGACGCCCTGGCGCTCACCGTCACAGGCCGGATCCGGCCTGAATACACCAGCGAGCAATACGGCCAGCCAGCCTACCTGCAGCTGCACCAGAACGGCCCGAAGGAGATCGCCACCGGCGCCGAGGACGGCTCCGAGCAGGGCGCCTTCTGCCATCTGAAACAGCCGCAGCGTGAAGCCAACCTGCGCCTCCGCCTCGAAGAATATCTCCCGTTCGGGCTCGACCCCGGACTCATCTACGTCGACTGACGAACCAAGGGTCTCATCCCATGCCCGGCGACTACACGCGGTTCACCTTCGATCCCATGAGGCGGTACTCAGGGGTGTGGATGCAGCAAGGCCGCGTCCAGCTCGACGCCGACTGGAACGAGGGCGTCGACATCCTGAAGGACCGCGTCCGGAAACTGTCACTGGACGTGCTCGGCCGTGTGGGCGTGCCCCACCTGGTGACCCCCAACGCGTTTGCGATCGGCGTGGTCGTGGGCCCGGCCCTGGACCTGACGATCGGCGCCGGCCGCATCTACGTCGACGGTTTCATGGCGGAGAACTTCATCCCGCCGGCGACCTACCTCACTCAGCCGTTCCTGCCCGATCCGCCAGCCCTGCCGCTGGGCGACGTCCTGGTGGTGCTCGACCTGTGGGAGCGGGAGGTCACCTATATCGAGGACCCCAAGCTGCTGGACGTGGCGCTGGGCGGCGTCGACACCACGACCCGCATCCAGCAGGTCTGGCAGCTCTTGGTCGTGCCGCCGCCGCCGGGACAGGGCGCCCAATGCGGGATCGACCTCAACGCCCTCTTCCCGCCCTCGGCCGGCCGGCTGACCACCGAGGCGATCGCGCCGCCGGCCCCGGACGACCCCTGCATCCTGCCCCCGGTCGCGGGCTATCGCGGCCTGGAGAACCGGCTCTATCGGCTCGAGGTCCACAACGGCGGCCCGATCGGCGTCGCGCGGTTCAAGTGGTCGCGGGACGACGCCTCGATCGTCTCCTCCGTCTCCGCCATGGCGGTCGCCGGGGGCCAGACCCGGCTGAACGTCAATCGGCTGGGCCGCGACCAGGTTCTGCGTTTCCGGATCGACGACTGGGTGACCGTCACCGACGACCACCGCGAGCTTCACGGCGAGACCGGCGATATGGCGAAGATCATCGACGTCGACGAAGTGACGCCGGCGATCGTACTCGACCGGGCGCTGCCGACCGGTCCGCGACCCTTCGGCGCCCTGCCCGCCGACCTGATCGCGCGCCACACCCGGGTCGAGCTCTGGAACCAGAAGGCGGCGATCAACGTGCTCGACGCCGACGGCCTGATGCTGACCGCGCCTGGCCCGATCGACATCGAGGACGGCATCCGGGTGCGCTTCACCATGGATCCCGTCGGCGGCTCCTTCCACGTGGGCGACTACTGGGTGTTCGCGGCGCGGACGGCGGACGCCTCGGTGGAGATCCTCACCGCGGCGCCCCCGCGCGGGATCATCCACCACTACGCGCAGCTTGCGGCCATCACCGGGCTGGGCGGGGTGAACATCGTCTCCGACTGTCGGCCGCCCCCACCCGAGGATTGCGCCTGCTGCTGCGTGGTCACCGTCGCCCCGCCAGGGGATCCCGGCGGCGACTTCCACTCCCTGGCCGACGCCGTCGCGGCCCTGCCGGGCCTGCCGATCAATCCGGCGGCGCCGGTAATGATCTGCCTGTTGCGCGGCGAGCATCCCGTCCCGGTCCCGATCACGCTCAGCCGGCCATTCGTCACGATCCAGGGCTGCGGTCTCGAGACCATCGTGCGGCCAAGGAGCGCCTTCATCAGCATGGAGGCCGAGGGCCAGGTCCTGGAGGACTTCGCGATCCTGGCCGAGAGCGCCAGGCCGCTCATCACCATGATCTCACGCAATCAGCGGCTGTCGCGCCTTTGGGTGCGCAACACCGGGCCGGGCGCGATGGTCAATTCGTTCCGGGCCGAGGAGCTGGTGATCGAGGACTGCCAGTTCGAGGGAACCGGCGGCCTCGACCTGGCCGCCATCGAACTCGACGTGCTTCGCAATCACC
>JBOHKZ010000571.1:0-12446 GCA_050729355.1 Phenylobacterium sp.
GGCGGGATCGCCGGCACGCAGGCGCGCGGCCTGGTCCAGCGCATTGGCCAGAGATCCGGGAGGCGCCTTCGCCGGTTCCGCCATCGTAGTTCGTGGTCCTGTCAGCGTAGATTTCAAACGGCGCCCGCCGATCTGGCGAGCGCCGCAAGGATGTCTTCAGTGGCTGAGCGCGGTCGTCAACCGCGCGCTGCTAGAAGGTGTAGGTGACGCGGCCGTAGTAGTAGCCGCCGTTGATGCCGAAGGGCGAGAAGCCCAGCGGCGCATCATAGACGTTGGCCCCGTCGGCAGGCCTGATCCCGCCGGAGCCATCCGGGATGTTCGGCGTGGTCGGCGCCTTGTGGTTGAAGAGGTTGTTGGCCCCGATGCTGAGCTTCACCTGTTCGGTGACGTTGTAGGCGACGTCGATGTCGGTGATCCCGGTGGTGGGAATCTTGGCTTTGGTCCCGTTGTTGCCGGTGCCGTCGGTGCTGACGATCTCGGAGGTCTTGCCGTAGACGTTCTCGCGCAGGTTCACGCTGAACTTGTCGAGGGTCCAATAGGCCCCCAGCACCAGCTTGCCGCGCGGCGAGGCGGTGGTGATGTAGCTGAGCGCCAACGGGCCAAGCAGCGTTGTCTGGCCGTAGGCCGGAGCCCTGACCTGAAGCGGCAGCGGCGCCAGGCTCTGCACCGTGGTCTTGTTGTAGTTGATGGCCACCGACCAATCGACGTGGCCCATGTCGCCGAAGTCCGACGCATAGTTGCCGGTGATCTCGACGCCGCGGGTGCGGGTCTTGGCGGCGTTGGTGAAGACGCTGACGCCGACGTAGCTGAGGCCGGTCGGGTCGAGCACGTTGCCGTGCGCGGCGATGGCGTCCAGCACGTTCTGCGAGACGATGTCGGAACCCACTTGGCCCAGCAGGATGCCGGTGCCGATGATCCGCCGCTTGATCTCGATCTGGTAGGCGTCGAGCGTGATCTGCAGGCCTTCCATCGGGTGCAACACAAAGCCGCCGGAGAAGTTGGTCGACTTCTCTGGCTTCAGGTCCGGGAAGCCGATCTGCTTGGCGGCCGCGGAGTTGGCCGGAAGCTGCACCACTGCGAAGGTCGGCGCGACGTTGGTGGCCGAGTAGAATTCCTCCGCCAGGGTCGGCGCCCGGAAGCCGGTGCTGACGGTGCCGCGGACCGCGACCATCGGGCTGAAGTCGTAACGGCCCGTGGCCTTGAACACGGTCGTACTGCCGAAGTCGCTGTAGTGCTCGTACCGGGCCGCCAGGTCGACCTTCAGCTTGGCGATCACCTCGGCGGCGACGTCGACATAGGCGCCGTAGTTGGTGCGGTGGTGGGTCCCGGCGTCGCTCGCCTGGAAGCCCGGATAGGACTGGCCGCCTTCCTTGTAGGTGGAATAGGGGTCGCCTGGGCTGATCTGGAAGGTGTTCTTGCGATACTCGCCGCCGAACGCGACGCTGAGCGGCGAGGCCATGCCGGCGTCGAAGTCCCGCACCAGGTCGAGGTTGTTCGTCCACTCCGTCGAGCGGAAGGCGCCGTCGTAGAAGTTGCGCGGCGTCATGCCGGTGTCGACGAAGAGCGAAGCGTTGGCGCTGTTGAGCGTGGAGACCTGGTCGCGGACGTGGCCGTAGGTGCTGGAGAGGTCCCAGTCCCAGCCGGCGACGACGCCCTTGAAGCCGCCGGCCACGGAATAGTCGTCTTCCTCGAGGTGTTCCTTCGGATCGAAGCCGTTGGGGAAGGGCACGATCGTCGTGCCGTTCGGGCCGGGGCGCGTCACCTTGCTGGGCACCCGGTAGTTCTCGTAGGCCGAGGCCAGGCGATGCGAGTAGCTGGCCGTGGCGTAGGCCTCGAGTTCGTCGCTGAACTTGTACCCGGCGTTCAGGTAGCCGTTGTAGATGTTGTACTGGGCGTCGCCGTTGATCAGGTTGACCACCGGGAAGTTCTTCGCGCCGGGGACGCCGGCCTTGTCGATGGCGTTGGCGCCGGCCAGGACCGTGCCGTCGCGGTTCTGCACCCGGCGATCCGGACCGCCGCGGATGCTGAAGCCGTGGTAGCGGTTCTCCAGGGTCACGTTGACGAAGCCGCCCTCGCCGAGCGGGGCGCCGAAGTTCAGGGACAGCGCACCCGTATTGCCATCGCCCTTATAGTACTGGCCGGCAGTGGCCATGGCCGTGCCGCCGTGGTCGGCGGACTTCAGGATGATGTTGACGACCCCGGCGATGGCGTCGGTGCCGTACTGAGCCGCAGCGCCGTCCTGCAGGACTTCGACGTGGTCGATGGCGCCGACCGGAATCAGGCTGAGGTCGGCGGTGGCCGCGCCTTGGTAGGGTCCGCCCAGGACGTGAAGGTTGCCGGTCGGGTGGCGGCGCTTGCCGTTCACCAGCACCAGGGTGTCGTTGGGGTTCAGGCCGCGCAGGGCGGCGGAAAGGGTAAGGCTGCCGGTGTCGCCGCCGATCGCTTCGGCGGTGAAGGATGGCAGGTTCTGGCTGAGCGACTGGATCAGGTCCGGCTGACCCACCCGGGCCAGGGCGCTGGCCCCCAGAACCTGCACGGGCGCCGGACTGTCGGCGGCCTTCAGGCCGGTGACGCGGGTGCCTGTGACGATGACTTCAGAGATGGAGCCGTCGGCCGCATCCGCGCCTTCTGCTAAAGCAGACGAAGAAATCATGGTCGCGAGCGCGATCACGCTCGTACCGAGGTATAGATTTCTCAAGATGATCCCCTTGGTTTTTATACACCCGAGTCAAATCAAGTCCTGACGCAGACTTGGATTTGCTGAAGTCGAGGATGTCTGTTGGTCAGGGGGTGTCCAGAAACGCATCGCCCGATGCCTCTGGCTTTCGCACTTCCGTCACAATTGACGCCAATCCGATCAAGCGGCGCCTGAGATTGCGACATGCGCGGGCCGAACGAGGTTGCGGCGCGGTTCGCGCTGGCCCGCGCTTCTGCGGCGACAGGGCGCGCGCCGCGGAAGCTGGATTACCGCGAATTATCTTGGCGGCGGGCGCGACCTGCCGGAGAAGAAGGCTTCACTGGACGCTGGGGGGCGTCGCCTAAGGGACCTCGCGCTTGTTCGTCGCCCTCGCTTCCGCCGCGACTTTGCTGGCGGCCGGCCCCGAGTTGCCAAGCCTGCCGCCGATCCGGCGCGATCCACAGGTGACCTATCTCGACCGTTCCGGTGCAGTGCTGGGCGTGCGGGGCGGGCGGTTTGCGCCGCCGGTGAACCTCGACCGCCTGCCGGCCTACGTCCCTGCGGCCTTCGTCGCCATCGAGGACCGCCGCTTCTATGAGCACACCGGATTCGATCCGGTCGGCATCGCGCGAGCAATCGTCACCGACCTGAGCTCCGGCAGCACGCGCCAGGGCGCCTCGACGATCACCCAGCAACTGGCCCGCAACCTCTATCTCAGCGCCGACCAGACGGTGGAGCGCAAGGCGCGCGAGATCGTCTACGCCGTGCAGCTGGAGCGGACCTATTCCAAGAAGCAGATCCTCGCGCTCTACCTGAGCCGGGTCTATTTCGGCGGCGGCGCATACGGCCTGGAGGCGGCGTCCCAGCGCTATTTCAACAAGCCGGCCGCGCGCCTGACGATTCGCGAGGCCGCGATCCTGGCCGGCTGCCTGAAATCGCCGACCAACTACAATCCCGCCGACAATCCCGAGGCCGCCGACCAGCGATCGAAGTTGGTGCTGGCCGCCATGCTGGAGACCGGCGCGATCAGCCCGGCCGATCATGCCAAGGCGCTTCGCCAGACGCCCAAGGCCGCCAAGATCGCGCCCACCGCCTCCGCGCAGTATTTCGTCGACTGGCTGGACGGCCAGACCCGCCAGATCATTGGCGCGCCGAGGCAGGACCTGGTCGTCGAGACCACGCTGGACGCGGCGATGGAGAGCGCCGCAGGCTCGGCGCTGCGTAAGACGGTCACAGCGCACGAAAAGCAGGGCGTCGGCCAGGCCGCGCTCGTGGCGGTCGACGGCGCGGGCCGCGTGCGCGCGATGGTCGGCGGCGTCGACTATGCGACCGGCCCCTACAACCGCGCGGTCGATGCGCACCGGCAGGCGGGATCGGCCTGGAAGCCGTTCGTCTATCTGGCTGCGCTCGAAGCGGGGCGGACGCCGGAGACGATGGTCACCGACGAGCCGGTGACGATCAACGGCTGGTCGCCGCGCAACTACGAGCCGGAGTTCCGCGGGCCGCTGACGCTGGAACAGGCGCTGACGCATTCGGTGAACACGGTGGCCGCCCGCCTGGCCGACGAGGTGGGCCGCCCCAACGTCGCCGCGGCCGCGCGCCGCGCCGGGATCGTCTCGGTGGTGAACACCGATCCGGCCATGGCGCTCGGCACCACCCTGGTCACGCCGCTGGAGATGACCCAGGCCTATGCGACCTTCGCCAATGGCGGTGATCGCACCCAGGCCTATGGACTGGAGCGGATCCGCACGGCGGGCGGCCAGGTGCTCTACCAGCGCAAGCCTACCGCTCCAGTGGCGGCGGTCGCGAATCCGCCGCTCAGCGAACTGAATCAGATGCTGCGCACGGTGATGGTCTCGGGGACCGGCGTGAACGCCAGGGTTCCGGGCTACGACCTGGGCGGCAAGACCGGCACGACGTCAGACTACAAGGACGCCTGGTTCTGCGGCTTCACCGGCGGCTTCGCGAGCTGCGTGTGGATGGGCCGCGACGACGCCAAGCCGATGGTCCGCGTCTCTGGGGCCGGGGCGCCGTCCGAGGCCTGGCGCAGCTTCATGACGACCGCACTGAAGCGGGTTCCGGTGCGGGCGATCCCGCCGGGACCGCCGGCGCCCGCGCCGCTGGCGCCCATCGAGCAGGTGTCCGCGCCCGTTTCGCCGCCGCCGTCGCCCGCCAGCGTCAGTCCAGTGCAGCAGGCGCTCCAGCCGCCAACACCTTGAACTGCCGGTCCGGGTCGTCCTGCGCCACCCGGCTTCCGTCGCGCAGCGTCGCCACCGATCCGTCGGCGCAGTACTGCAGGATGTAGGCCTTGCGGACCGAGCCGGCCTTGAGGTTCGGCCCCGTGCGATGCGGTGACAGGGACGAGAACACGATGGCGTCTCCGGCCCGGGCCGGGACGGCGACCGCGTCCTTCACGGTCTCCAGGCACTTCAGCCCGATGCTGGTCGTCCAGTGGTCGAGCGTGCCGCCACGATGCAGGCCGGGCGCGATCCACGGACAGCCGTTCTCTTCGTCCACGTCGACCAGCGGCAGCCAGACCGTCAGGTACTGTTCGGGCTCGATGAAGGTGTAGCCGTTGTCCTGGTGCCAGGGGAATTCACGGGCCTCGCCGGTCTTCTTGTAGACGGACTGGTCCCAGTAGAGCCGGACATCGTCGCCCAGGAGGTCGTGGCAGACGTCCTGGAAGAACGAGTGGGCCGCGAAGGCCTTCAGCACCGGCGAGCGCCGCGCGATGTGGGTGGTGAAGGTGATGACATCGGCCGTGGCGATCGACACCGTGCCGCCGGCCTGGCGCAGGTATTCTTCCCCGCGCGCCTCCAGGGGATCGATGGCCGCCGTCACCGCGGCGACCTCATCGGCTGAGAACGCGCCCTCGATCTTGACGAAGCCGTCGGTGTTGAAGGCGTCGCGCTGAGCCGGGGTGAGCCGACGCAAGGGAGCTTCGCGGTCCTCCCACCGGAAGCCGCGGCTGAGGGGATGGGGACGCGGTTCAGGCATGACGGACTCCCGACATAGCCGGCATCCTGCCATCGGCCCCGCGGGACGGCTACTTCGTGAAGATCGCCTTGGGCATGGTCATGTGGACCGCCTTGTTGCGGTCGACGATCTCGGTGATCGCCAGGTCGCCGGCGACGCTGGTCAGCATGTAGCTGTCGTCGCGGCTCAGGCTCTTGGTCGCCACCAGGAAGTCGACCATCTCGCGCACGGCCTTGTGGGTGGCGATCGACAGGTCGTCGTCGAAGCCCA
The DNA here is from genome assembly GCA_050729355.1 of Phenylobacterium sp. Classification (GTDB taxonomy): domain Bacteria; phylum Pseudomonadota; class Alphaproteobacteria; order Caulobacterales; family Caulobacteraceae; genus Phenylobacterium. The sequence continues at coordinate 5,924 of JBOHKZ010000571.1, forward strand.
TGGCGATGTAGTGGGTCGGCGTCTCGGCGCGGGGGTAGGCGGTCTTCAGGTCCTTGCGCACGATGAACTGCAGGGTCCCGACCAGCGAGGTTTCCAGCGCGGTGACGTCCACCTCGCCATTGCCCTGGCCCGCGTGGCCGTCGCCGACCTCGAAGAGCGCGCCCTTGTTGAACACCGGCAGGAATAGGGTGGTCCCGGCCACCAGCTCCTTGTTGTCCATATTGCCGCCGTTGATGGTGGGCGGCGTGGAGTCGTAGCGGCCAAAGCCCACGGGCGGCGCGACGCCCATGCTGCCGAAGAAGGGATGCAGCGGGATGGTCACGCCCGGCGCGAAATTGGCGACCATCCTGGCCTTGTCGAGCGGGATGATCTTGGTCCGCGCGTAGGGGAAGTCGTCGGTGAGGATGCCGGCCCCATAGCGGAAGCCGTTGTAGGCGTAGGGGATCGCCAGCTCGATCTTCAGGATGCGGATCTCCAGCGTGTCGCCGGGCTCGGCGCCCTCGACGTAGACCGGACCCGTCAGGATGTGGCCGCCGGGGCCGCGGGCTGAGGCCGGGACCTTGTCGTAGACCTCGCGCAGGGCCGCTTCGACCTGGTCGGGCGCGACGCCGTTGCGCTCCAGGCCGGCCGGACTGTTGGTGAGCAGGGTGTGGAAGACCACGGTGTCGCCGGACTTGATGGTCAGGATCGGCTTGCTCGCGGCGTCGTAGTTGCCCCAGGCCACCGTCGTGGGCGTGGCTTCCAGCGTATAGGTCGTGCCCGCCGGCTGGGCTTGAGCGGCCGAAGCGACAAGGACGGCGGCGAGCGCGGCGGCTCCCAGGCGAATGGTCATTGGTGCTCTCCCCAGGCCGCTCCGGCGGCGGCGGGCCCTATTGCGGCGGGCGCCGACGCCGACAAGCAGGAGGGGCCTGGAATCGCGAGGCTTGAATGCCCTGGCGTCATTCGCAGCTTCATTCTTGTCCGACGCGCCGATTGAAGGCACGGTACGGCGAACAACTGTTTGAATTGCCCGGAGCCGACATGTCCGACACGCTTGAGCCAAAGGCCCCGCCCGCCGCCGAGGAACTTGGGTTCGACCCCGAGGCGTTGAAGGCCCGCTACCGCGCCGAGCGCGACAAGCGCCTGCGCACCGACGGCAACGAGCAGTATCAGGAGATCGCCGGGTCCTTCGCCCACTACCTGGAAGACCCGTACGTGCCGCCGGGCTTCAAGCGCGACCCGATCACCGACGAGGCCGAGGTGGTGGTGATCGGCGGCGGTTTCGGCGGCTTGCTGGCTGCGGCCCGACTGCGCGAGGCCGGGATCGCAGACATTCGGATCATCGAGAAGGGCGGCGACTTCGGCGGCACCTGGTACTGGAACCGCTATCCCGGCGCGGCCTGCGACATCGAGAGCTACATCTACCTGCCGCTCCTGGAAGAGGTCGGCTACCTGCCGGTCGAGAAGTACTCGCGCGCGCCGGAGATCCTGGCCCACACCCGCAAGATCGGCGAGCACTTCGACCTCTATAAGGACGCCATCTTCCAGACCGAGGTCACCGAGCTTCGCTGGGACGACGAGATCTCGCGCTGGATCGTCAAGACCAACCGAGGCGACGCGATCAAGGCCCGCTTCGTGGCCATGGCCAACGGGCCGCTGCACCGGCCCAAGCTGCCCGGCATTCCGGGCGTGGAGACCTACAAGGGCCACTCCTTCCACACCAGCCGCTGGGACTATGAGTACACCGGCGGCGATTCGAACGGCGGCCTGACCGGCCTGGCCGGCAAGCGGGTCGGCGTGATCGGCACCGGCGCTACGGCCGTCCAGTGCGTGCCGCACCTGGGCGCGGCGGCCAAGGAGCTGTTCGTCTTCCAGCGCACGCCGTCCTCGATCGACGTGCGCGCCAACCGGCCGACCGATCCGCAGTGGGCGCAAAGCCTGGAGCCCGGCTGGCAACAGAAGCGGATGAACAACTTCAACGTCCTGGTCTCGGGCGGCTTCCAGGACGAGGACCTGGTCAACGACGGCTGGACCGACATCATCCAGAACCTGCTGGTCATGGCCCGCAAGAAGATCGAAGCCGGCGAAGCCATGGGCGACGTCCAGGCCATGATGCAGCTCGCCGACTTCAAGAAAATGGAGCAGGTGCGCGCGCGGGTGGACGAGACCGTGCAGGACAAGGCGACCGCCGAGGCGCTGAAGCCCTACTACAACCAGTTCTGCAAGCGGCCGTGCTTCCACGACGAATATCTGGAGACGTTCAACCGGCCGAACGTGCACCTGATCGACACGCAAGGCCGCGGCGTCGAGCGGATCACCGAGAAGGGCGTGGTGGTGGACGGCGTCGAGTACGAACTCGACTGCCTGATCTATGCGACCGGGTTCGAGGTCGGCACCTCCTACACGCGGCGCTCAGGCTATGAGCTGTACGGCCGCGACGGCCAGACGCTGAGCGAGAAGTGGGAGGATGGGGTCTCGACCCTGCACGGCTTCCACAGCCGGGGCTTCCCCAACTGCTTCATCATCTCCAACACCCAGTCGGGGTTCACCGCGAACTTCCCGCACATGATCAACGAGCAGTCCAAGCACGTCGCCTACATCGTCAAGCACGCGGCGGACCATCAGATCCGCGTGGTGGAAGCCTCCGAGGAGGCCGAGGCCAAGTGGGTGCAGACCATCATCGACCTCTCGATCATGCGCGAGAAGTTCCTGCAGGAGTGCACGCCCGGCTACTACAACAACGAGGGCCAGGTGGCGGCGATGAACAAGCGCAACGGCTCCTATGGCGCCGGGCCGGTGGCTTTCGTGAAGGTGCTGGAGGACTGGCGGGCCGAGGGCGGCCTGGCCGGTCTGGAGCTCAACTAGCCGCCTATTCGGTGGTGTCCACGGCCTCGACCTTGCGGCCTTCCTTCTCCGCGAGGCGGGCGCCGGCGAGGATGCCGGGGAGGGCGTAGTTGCCTTCATGGCAGGCGTACTCGTAGACCGGCCCCTCGGCGGTGTTCAGCGGCATCTCGGCCTTCCAGACTTGGCTGTAGGTGGCGGGATCGTCGACCGCGAACTGATAGAGGATCTGGGTCGGGGAGACGCGCGTGAAGCGCTCGGTCACCTTGGCGCCGGGCGAGAGATAGACGCTGTTGCCGAAGTAGGGCCGCAGGGCCTCCCCGGGATTGAAGTTGGCGGTCTCGACCACCAGCGTGTCGCCCTCCCACCAGCCATAGCTGTCGCCCATCCAGGGCCGGATGTCGGCGTTCGGGTGCCGCTTGTCGGAGAGCCGGATGATGCGGGCGTCGTGGTTCATCTCAACGACGATCGTCACGTACCCGGGCGCCTGCACGATCTGATAGTTGTTGTTGTAGAGCACGTTCAGCATCGGCGGGCCGGCGGTGGAGCCGAAGCCCAGGATGCAGCGCTCGCCCAGCGGCCGGAATTCCGGGCCGTCGAAGGTGTTGCGGGCCTTGGAAAGCGTGTCGTCGTAGAGCTTCTTGCCGGCCGTCGAGTAGGGGAGCTGCCCGTTCGCAGGTTCGACGATCCACGACGTCCGGACCTCACCCTTGATGCGCCCCATCGCGACGCCGGGGTCGGTCCAGGAGGCGTTGTAGCCGCCAGGGTCCGAGCCCGAGGGCGGCGCGCCGGCGTTGGGATCGGTGGGCTTGTCCTGGGCGGCGCGCATGGCGGCGCGGCGCTTTTCCAGCGCCACGGCCTGTTCCTCGGTCAGCGTCAGGCTCTTGAACATCGCCGGCCGCTGCAGGCTGGTCAGGGACGCGTTCGTCCAGGTGCCTTGCAGGTCGGGCTGACCGAAGCTGGTGCGCGGCGCCTTGTAGTCGGCGGCATGGACTGCGCCGGCGAGGACTAGAGAGGCCGCGGCGAGGGCGAAGCGAAGGTGATTTTTGATCTGCATGGCCAAAATAGAGCACCGCACGATGCTTAAGTGAACCGTTGACCTGAAGCCGGACCCGGGTTCCGATATCGAGGTCATCCATAAGGAACCTAAGATGCTCGTCGCCCTGCTGTTCTCGGCCGCCTTCCTAGTCGAACCGGCCGGCGCATCGACGCCGGTTGCCGCGCCCGCCGCCGCGCCCGCCACGCCTGCCGTCAAGGACGCGGCCGACGCCAAGCCGAAGACGGCTGCGGTCGATCCCGAGCGGGTTTGCCGGCTTGAGGCGACGCTGGGTTCGAAGATCACCAAGAAGGTTTGCTACAACCGGGCGGTCATGGCCGCGCGGACATTCGACGACAAACAGAACCTCGACCTGATTCAGTCCCAGACCTACATGAAGAGCCACGAGTAGGTCCGCCGGCGGCGCCATTTGCGCGCGCGGCCGAGTCAATTGACACGCCTCGTAGTTGTATCATCCTGCCCCGCAGCCACTCTGGGGAGCCTGGGCTGATGGTTGTCGCCTTTCTGTTTTACGCCGCCCTGATGGTTGATCAGACCAACCCCGGCGGCGGGGCTCCGGCCGCCGCCCCGTCCTCAGCGCCCGCAGTCTCGACTGCGACGCCGTCCAAGACGGCCAAGGCCGATCCCGACCGGGTGTGCAAACTGGAGCCGGTGCTGGGCTCCAAGATCACCAAGAAGGTTTGCTACAACCGCGCCCAGCTGGACGAGCGGACGTTCTACGACAAGCAGAACCTGGACCTGATGCAGGCCAAGACCCCGGGGCCGTTCATCCACTGAGCCACAAGACCGAGGTCGGGGTGGCGATAGCGGGCGCGGCCGGAAAGATTGACACATCCCCTGGCTGTAACATGTTATCCGACAACCGTTCTTGAGGAGTCCGCGTCGATGATCCTTGCTCTGCTGCTTTCCGCCACATTCGCGCTCGACCAAGGCGCCCCCGGCGGCGGCGCGACCCCGGCCGCCGCGCCCGCTCCGCCCGCCAAGACGACAGCCGCGGCGCCCACAAAGTCCGCCAAGGCCGACTCAGAGCGCGTCTGCAAGCTGGAGGCGACGCTGGGCTCCAAGATCACCAAGAAGGTCTGCTACAACCGCGCGCTGATGGAAGACCGGACCTTCTACGACAAGCAGAACCTGGAGCTGATCCAGAATGCAACGCCGGCCATGAACCGCTGAACGGTCAGGCTGACGGCCGGGTCACGATGTAGCCGCTGACCGCCAGCAGAATCGCGCCCACCGCAGCGGTCAGAAGCAGGTTGCGGGACGCGAACCACAGGATCGCCAGACTGGCGGCCATCATCCCCACAGCCAACACCTTGGCGCGGCGCGGAATGGCGCGGCGTTCTTCCCAGTCGCGCACGAACGGCCCCAATCGGGGATGCTGGCGCACGCGCTCGGCCCACTCCGGCGAGCCCTTGGCGAACGCCCAGAGCGCAATCAGCAGGAATACGGTGGTCGGCATCAGCGGCAGGAAGACGCCCGCCGTCGCCAGCCCCACGCAGAGGATCCCGATCCCGCGATAGACCAGCACCGCGGTTCGTCCGGGCGGCGGCTTGGAGGGTGCGGGATCAGTCATCCGGCGCAGTAAGGCCAGATCGGCGCAGGCCTGCCAAGCCGTGCGCTTGCCGAGGCCCGCGGCCCGCGCGAAGGTCCCGCGGCGAAAAGGGGCGGTTGACGATGGACAGGCTTTTCGAGGCGCCCTGGCGCCACCTCGCGGTGACCCGTGACGAGGCCGTCGCCGAGGTCGCCATCGCCCGGCCGGAGGCGCGCAACGCGCTCAACGGCGAGCTGATGGAGGAACTGACCGAGGCCGCGCGGCTGCTGCGGCTGCGCACCGACGTCCTGGCGGTGATCCTGACGGGGACTGACAGCTACTTCTCGGCGGGCGCTGACCTCTCGGCCAGCCAGGCGCGCTCGGCCCAGGGGCTGCTGGAGGCGCGTCGCTCGGTGATGCAGGGGCCGGACCTCTGCCGGGCGTGGGAGGAGATCGAGGCGGTGACCATCGCGGCCATCGAGGGCTACTGCATCGGCGGCGCCTCGGCGCTGGCGGTCTCCTGCGACTTCCGGGTGATGGGCGAGGGCGCCTACATGCGCCTGCCGGAAGTCCCGCTGGGCATGAATATGAGCTGGAGGACGCTCCCGAAGCTGGTCGCGCTGGCCGGCCCCAGTCGCGCCAAGCAGTACGTCATGTTCGGCGAGGCGGCGGAGGCGCGGCGCTGTCTCGACTGGGGAATGGCGGACGAGGTGGTCGAGACGGGCGGGGCGCTCGCCGCCGCCCGTCGTTGGGCCGCAAAGGTCGCGGCCCTGCCGCCACTCCCGGTCCGCATGACCAAGGAGGCGGTCAACGCGATTGCGTCAGCCGGGGCGCAGGCCAGCATCTACATGGACCGCGACCAGTTCCTCCTGGCCACCCGCAGCGCCGACTACCGCGAGGGAATCGCCGCATTCCGCGCGAAGCGGCCGGGCAAGTTCACGGGCGACTAGAAGGCGTACATCGCCGCGCGGATCGCCAGGATCAGCAGCACCACCGAACTGACCATGAAGATCGCGAACCTGAGCAGGATCACGTTGGCGGTGGCCTGCACCAGGCTGTGGATCACGCGCAGGAGCACATAGGCCCAGGCGAGCCACAGGTTCACGCCGGTTCCG
>JBOHKZ010000572.1:0-5860 GCA_050729355.1 Phenylobacterium sp.
GCCCTATGACGCCTCGGCGTCGCGCGTCCCCAGCGCCGACGCGGAGCCTGGGCCCGAGCCTGCGCTGGCCCGGTCGATGAAGATCCTGCTGATCGAGGACGAACAGCTCCACGCCGCCAGCCTGCGGATGCATCTCGAGCAGCTCGGCCACCAGGTGCTGCACGCCGCCGACGCGCGGCGCGGCCTCGAACTTGCGCGAGGCTACGAGCTCGACGTCGCCGTGGTCAGCGCCACGCTGAAGGGCCAGGAGGCCACCCAGACCATCGCCGACCTGCGCGCGCTGGGGGGCGTGGCAGGCCAGATGCCCATCCTCGCGCTGATCGGCGGCGACGGCAGTGACGCCGAGGCCAGCGTGGCCGCGGGCGCGCGTGCGGTCGTACGCAAACCCGCCAACGCGCCGGCGCTGGCCCGCGCGCTCAGCGAATCCATGGCCACTCCGCCGCTGACCATCGTGGCCGGCCGCCGGGTGGCCTAGGCGCTTCGCAGCGCCGAAGAAAGCGTTCTACAGTGGGCAAAAGCCTACTGGGGATACGCTCGTGCTGCTTAAGGGCCTGAAGGTCGTCGACTTCACTTCCTACATCGCAGGGCCGGGCGCCGCCTGCATCCTGGGCGATTGGGGCGCCGACGTGGTCAAGGTGGAGCGTCCCGGCGGCGATTCCATGCGCCACGCCTTCGCCGACCTGAAGACCGACATCGGCTCGAATCCCACCTTCGACGTCGACAACCGCGGCAAGCGTGGGGTGGTGCTCGATATCACCAAGCCGGCCGGCCGGGACGCCCTGGCGAAGCTGGCGGCGGAGGCCGACGTCCTGCTGACCAACGTGCGGCCCGTGTCGCTGCGCAGGTACGGCCTAGACGACAAGACCTTGCGCGCCGCCAATCCTCGCCTGGTCTATGCGGTGATCACCGGCTACGGCCTGGAGGGCCCGGAGGCCCACCTGCCGGGCTTCGACGTGACCGCATTCTGGGCGCGCTCCGGGCTGGGCTACATGACGGCCCCCAAGGGAGCCGAGCCGTTCCAGCGGACCTCAGGCGTCGGCGATCACACCACCTCGCTCGCCACCGTCGCGGCGATCCTCGCGGCCCTCTACGAACGCGAACGGACAGGCGAAGGGCGGTTGGTGCAGACCTCGCTTCTCGCCACCGGCGTCTATCTGATGAGCTCCGACATGGCCGTGCAGCTGAAACTCGGCCGCGTCGCCTCGGTTCGCGCCCGCGACAACCCGATCAACGCGCTCTCCAACTACTACAAGAGCGCCGATGGCCGCTGGTTCGTGCACAACCCACGCGGCGGCTCCGGCGGCTGGGAAACCTTCCTGAACGCCGCCGGCCGCCCGGACCTGATCGCCGACGAACGCTTCGCCACAGGCAAGTCCCGCCGCGAGCACGCCCGCGCGCTCTGCGCCGAACTGGATGCGGCTTTCGCAGCCCTGCCCTTCGAGGAGATCGCGCGCCGGTTCGACGAGGCGGACCTGGTCTGGGCGTCGATGCAGACGCCCGCGGAGGTCGCTGCCGACCCGCAGGCCGCCGCCGCCGGCGCCTTTGTCGATGTCGACGACGGCCAGGGTGGGACCTACCGCTCCCCGGCCGCCCCTGCACGGTTCCCGGGCGCAGACGCCACGCAACGCCCCCGCTCGCCCCTGCTGGGCGAACACACCCGAGAAGTGCTGGGCGAGCTGGGTTACGGTGAGGCGGAGATCGAGGCGATGATTGCGGCCGGCGCCGCGGCCTAGCCGTCGCGCGAGTCGGACAGCATCTTCAGCATCTCGGACGTGAAGAGCGCGCCGGTCAGCCGGCCGCCGACGCCGACCTGATCCGCCGGCTGCGAGCCGCGCAAGATCAGCGCCACCAGGGCGTCCTGCTGGTGCTGGCGGTCGAGGTTGCGGGCCGACGCGTACTGGATGAAGCCGCCGTCTTCGGGATCGGGCGCCGCCGGCGCAGCCACGCCCTGCACCGAGCCGCCGCCCGTACGGGTGAGGTTCGCGTAGACCTCCGCGACCGTCGAGGCGCGGCCGTCGCGGTAGAAGATCGACTTGTTGGCGTGGGCGGCGTCGGGGAACAGCGAGGCGGCGGCCGCGCCGGGCCTCGTCTGCACCGCCTCGATCAGCTTCGCCGAGCCCTGCGGCCCCAGGAAGTGCGCCGCGTAGAGTTCGCCCGCCGTCGGATCGCGTCCCGTGCGGCCACGCAGGTAGGCGGCGTGGTCCGAGGCCAGTTCGCCGGCCATCAGCGACGAGGCGTGCGGGTCGAGGCGCAGGTCCATGACCGCCCGCCGGGCCTCGTCGCCGGCGACGCGATAGCGCCCGTCCGATCCCCTGCTGATCAGGTCGGCGTAGCGGGCGTAGCCGTACTTCGTGCCATGCTGCTTCAACGTCGAGAGCCAGGTCTGCTCCACGAACTGGAAGAGGCCCGAAGCCGACGACGAACCGGCCCTGGCGGACGGGTTCATGCCGCTCTCGCGGTTGGCCGTCTTCACCAGGAACGAGAAGTCGACTCCGGTCGCGTCGCTGGCGCGCTGGATCGCCGCCTCGACTACGCCACGGATTCCCTGGACCGACATGAGGTCGAGTCCTGAACCGGTATGGTTAACGCCGGGCTAAGCTTTCGCTCTCTGTCATGAGGTCGGCGCCGCTCCACGACGTACACCTGTAATATTTCACTTGACGTTAGGTCGCTACCGTCGCTCCATATCACAGCCGTAATTTCGCTGCGGCCTCAGTTGATAGGGAGTTCGCCTTGGTCATCCGTCAGGTCTTCCCCTTCGGTTTCGAGCCCTCGGTTCGTCGTTCGCCGCCGCATATCCGCCTGGCGGTGGGCGTCTCGATCGCGCTGCACGCCGTGGCCGTCGGCTACCTCGCCTATGCCAAGTTCAATCCGCCGGTCGAGCAGGCGCTAGCGCCGGATCCGGTGATCGTCATGCCGTGGGTTGAGTTGGTGAAGCCCAAGCCTGACAAGCCGATCGTCGAAAAGCCCGCGCCGCGGCTGCACCCGCCCCAGATCCGTGACGTTCCAGCGGCGGACCCGTTGCGCGCCAAGCCGATCACCCCGGATGAGCCGCTGCAGCCCTTCAAGCCCGCCGAGACCATCACCGAAAGCCATCCCGCTCCCGCCGATCCCCCGCCCTCCAGGCATGTCGTCGGCAATCCGACCTGGCTGCGGAAACCCACCGGCGCCGAGATGGCCCGCTACTACCCTGACAGCGCGATGCGGCGCGGTCTTTCCGGCCTGGCGACCCTGAGCTGCTCGGTGACGGCAGCCGGCACGGTCCGAGACTGCGAGGTCGTGGGCGAGACGCCGCCGACCGCCGGCTTCGGCGATGCCGCGCTCAAGCTGGCCAAGCTCTTCAGGATGGCGCCGCAGACCATGGACGGCGAGCCGGTGGAGGGCGGCACGGTGCGCATTCCGATCCGCTTCAACCTTGGCTAGGCGGGGGCTCAGTAGCTCTTGGGCAGGCCCAGCACCCGCTCGGCGATGTAGTTCAGGATCATCTCGCGGCTGACCGGCGCGATCCGGGCGATCATCGACTCGCGGAAGTAGCGCTCGACGTCGAACTCCTTCGCGCAGCCCATGCCGCCGTGGCTCAGCACCGCCGTCTCGCAGGCGCGGAAGCCGGCCTCGCCGCCCAGGTACTTCGACGCATTCGCCTCGGCCCCGCACTCGCGCCCGGCGTCGTAGAGCGCGGCGGCCTTGAAGCACATCAGGCTCGCGGCTTCGAGCTCGGCCCAGGCCTTGGCCAGCGGATGGGCGATCCCCTGGTTCTGGCCGATCGGCCGGCCGAACACGACCCGCTCCTTGGCGTAGCCCGTCGCGCGTTTCAGCGCCGCACGGCCGAGGCCCACCGCCTCGGAACCGATCAGCACGCGCTCCGGATTCAAGCCTTCCAGCAGGTAGTAGAACCCCTTGCCTTCCTCCCCGATCAGGGCGTCGGCCGGCACGTGCAGGTCGTCGATGAAGACCGCGTTCGACTCCACCGCCTTGCGTCCCATCTTCGGGATGACCGTGGCCTGGATCTTCGTGCGGTCGAAGTCGGCGTAGAACAGGCTGAGGCCGTCGGCGGGGCGCTTGCCCTCTTCCTTCGGCGTCGTTCGGGCGATGATCAGGATCTTGGTCGCCCGCTGAGCCATCGTCGTCCACATCTTGCGGCCGCGGATGACGTAGCCGTCGTTGGTGCGGGTGGCCTTGGTCGACAGGTTCGTGGTGTCGAGCCCGGCGTCGGGCTCGGTGATCCCGATGCAGATCTTGTCCTCGCCGGAGATCAGCCGAGGGATCAGCTTCCGCTTCTGGTCCTCGGTGCCGAACTTCGCCACCGGCATCGGGCCGAAGATGTTCAGGTGCAGGGCGCTCGCGCCGGAGAACCCCGCGCCGCTCTCGGCCACCGCCTGCATGGCGATCGTCGCCTCGGTCAGGCCGAGCCCGGAGCCGCCCAGCTCCACGGGCATGGCCGCGCCCAGCCAGCCCGCCTCCGCCATCGCAGCCACGAAGGCCTCGGGGAATTCGCCGGTCTCGTCCGTCCGGCGCCAATAGTCGGCGTCAAACCGCGCACAGAGCTTCAGCACGCCCTCGCGGATCGCCTCCTGCTCGTCGGTGAACCAGAAACCGTTCATCGCCCTCTCCCCTCGAATCTCCGCGGATCGAGCCTGGCGGCATAGGGGCCAGGATCACGCCCCGTCACGCAAGCCGCGATGAGCTGGGCGACCAGCGGGGCCAGGAGCCAGCCGTTGCGGCGCGCACCCGCCGCGACCAGCACCCGCGGCTCGGAAGAGGCGCCCACCATCGGCAGACCGTCCGGCGTCGTCGCCCGTACGCCCGCCGCCAGAGTGAACCGCGCATTCGTCAGGGCCGGGAACAGGGCGGCTCCCGCAGCGAGCAGGGGCTCGGCCCGCGATGGATCGACCGTCGGGTCGGCGACGCCCGGCTCCATGGTCGCGCCGATGGCCAGCCCACCGGCGGTGGGGACGGCATAGGCGCCCTCGCCCCGTATGCTAACCCGCCCGACATCCTCCATCTGTATACGGATAATGTGACCCTTGATCGGGCTGAGATGCGCGAGCTCCGGCGCGAGGCCCGCCGCCGATCCCGTAGCCGCCACCAGCCAGTCGGCGGCGCCGCGGTCCCTCGCCGCCTCCGCCAGGAAGGACACGCCTGCCGCGGCCGCGGCCTGCCGCAAGGCCCTGAGCGCGGCGACCGCCTCGATGCGCCAATCTTCGCGGGTCATCACGCCCCCTTGGAAGGTCTCCGACAAGCCCGGCGCCAGGGCGTCAAGCGCGCTCCGTCCAAGGTCCGTCCCATGCAGCCCGACCCGGGTCAGGCCCGCCCTGACCTTCGCCAGCCACGCGTCCGACCCGACCGCGACGGCGCCCGACCGGTCCAGTTCGACGCCTGCCCGCGCCGCCAGCCGCGGCCAGAGATCACGCGCCGCCAGCAACAGGGCCAGTTGATCGGGGCCTGCGGCGTCCAGCACCGTCTCGAACGCTGGCGCCAGCATCCCAGCGGCCACCCCCGACGCATTCTCCGCGTCCGGCGCCGGATCGCAGACGGTGACCTCACAGCCAGCCTCCGCCAGCGCCAGGGCTGTGCTCAGCCCCAGCGCGCCCGCCCCTGCCACGATGACCTTCGCCGACCCGTTCATCGCCCTAACGAGCCGCAGCGCCCGGCAAAATCAAGGCGGGGAAATTAGCGTTGATCGTAGACGGCCCAGAAGGTGGCGCTCGACAGCGCCGCACCGACCGCAACGGCATCCAGCGCGCCCGCCTCGCGCTCGGTCAGCGTTTCCGCCAGAAGCTTCCGGACATCGAGGCCGTCGCTCGCCCACGGCTTCTCAATAGTCGGGACGGCTCGGTGGATGTTGTTGACGAGGAAGAAC
>JBOHKZ010000573.1:0-12351 GCA_050729355.1 Phenylobacterium sp.
GCATAGGCCGCAAGGTCCGGCGTCGGGTCGCCGCCGATGCCCATGCCGGGCTCCGGCCGGGGCGCGCCGATCCGCGTCTCCACCGGGAAGACGCCGCACCAGGCTTTCCAGTTGGCGTCGGCCGGCATGTCGGTGACGCCCGCGTCCTTGACCTTCACCGAGGCCTCTTCGATCTCCATCTCGAGGAGGGCGATCCGGGTGAGTTCCTCGTCGGTCATGGGCCGCAGCTTGGCCGAACGGCCGGCGCAGAGCCGGTCGATGAAGGCCTCCATGGCGGCGCGCTTGTCGGCGACCTCCGGGACCAGCCGGGCCCGGCCGAACGCCATCACCGAGCGGAAGTTCAGCGAGTGGATGATCCCCGACCGGCCGACGATGAAGCCGTCGAGGAAGCTCACCGTCACGCAGACCGGCGCCCCTTGCGCCACCGTCGCCAGCATCCGGCTGGCGGCCGCGCCGTGCCAGTAGAGCTTGCGCCCCTCGCGCCAGTAGGCGGTGGGAGTCACGAAGGGCTGGCCGTCGATGGTGTAGCCGACATGGGCCATGACGCCGGCGTCGAGAACCTCATAGACCGCCGCCTCGTCATAGCGGCCACGCTGCGGCCGCCGGCGCAGGCGAGAGCGCTCGGTCGGAGTGAAGGCGGCGGCGCCGTCGGCGGGCGGGCTCATGACGAGGCCTGCATGGGAATCCTGGCGACCACGACGGTCGGGGCCGGGGCCATGAGGGCCTCCAGCGGCAAGGGCAGCGGGACGGTCGGCAAGGTCAGCCCGACCACGACGCTGGCGGCGGCGTAGGCGACGAACCGTCCGGCCGCACGGCGCAGGAGGCCGCCGGTCTTGCGGGCGTCGATCATGGTGTGCGTGGGCATGGGGCGTCCTTTCCGCTTTCGGAATTAGGCTGGATGTGGTCTGTTACACAGGTCCAATTCATCGCCATGGCGCAGACCACTTGGAGGAGCTGTGAGCTGGGCTGACATCTATCCGTGGCGCCCGCCGCAGGCCGGCGGACCGGTGATCCGGCAGGTCTATGAGCAACTTCGGGGCGCCATCCACGACGGGGCGCTGCCGCCGGGCGGCCGGTTGCCGTCGAGCCGCGACCTCGCGCAACGGCTGGGCGTCGCCCGCGCTTCGGTGGTGGCCGCCTACGATCAGCTGCTGGCGGAGGGCTACGCCGAAGGGCGCAAGGGCTCGGGCACCTACGTTTCCGCCGACCTCACCGGCGTGCTGGACCTGAAGTCGCCCGCGCCGGCCGCATCGTCCGCGCCGACTGAACGGCCCGATCGCACGCGGCCGGCGGCGATCGGGGTCATGGCCCCGGTCACCGCGGGGTCCGCGACCTTCACCAACGGGCGCACGCTGATGGACGCCCGCGCGCTCGACGCCTGGTCGAAGTCCACACGCCGGGCGCTGCGCACCCTCGACCCGGTGCATTTCGGCTATTCGGACCCGGCCGGCGATCCCAGGCTGCGAGAAGCGGTGGCCGAGTATCTGCGCGCCGCCCGCGGGGTGGTGTGCGACCCCGACCAGATCATCATGACCTCCGGCGCGCAGCAGGCGGTCGACCTCTCCGTGCGCCTGCTGGTGCGGCCGGGAGACGCCGCCTGGCTCGAGGATCCCGGCTATCCGCCGACCTGGCATGCGCTCGCGGCGGCCGGGGCTCGGACGCAACCCGTGCCGGTCGACCGCTCAGGGCTGATCGTACAGGCGGGCGTCGCGGCGGCGCCCAGGGCGCGCGCGGCGTTCGTGACGCCGTCGCACCAGTATCCGCTGGGGGTCGCGCTCTCTATGGGCCGTCGACTGGAGCTGATCGCCTGGGCCCGCGCCGCCGACGCCTGGATCGTCGAAGACGACTACGCCTCGGAGTTCCGCTACGCCGGCGCGCCGCTGGCCTCGCTCCAGGGCCTCGATGGCGGCGAGCGGGTGATCTACGTCGGCACGCTCAACAAGGCGCTCTTCCCGGGCCTTCGGCTGGGCTACATGGTGGCGCCGCGCGCGCTCGCCGAGCCGCTCGCCGAGATCCGCCGGCTGGTGGACCGGCAACCGCCGACATTGACCCAGGCGATCACCCTCGACTTCATGCAGAGCGGCCAGTTCGCGGCCCACATCCGCCGCCGGCGCCTGGCCTACAAGGCCCAGCGCGACGCCTTGGCCGGGGCGCTGCAACGACGGCTGGGCCATATGCTGGAGGTCGACGTTCCCGACCAGGGCATGCACCTGATCGGCTATCTCAAGGACGGCCGGTCCGACGTGGAGGTCGAGGCGAAGGCGCAGGCTCGCGGCCTGATCGCCCGCGCCATCAGCCGGCTTCACCACGCCGCGCCGCCGCGCTCAGGCCTGATGCTGGGCTTCACCGGTTTCCCGGCCAACGCGATGGAGCCCGGCGTGGCGCGGCTCGCCGCGGCGCTGGAGGACTAGGCCGCCGCGGCGACTTCGCCGGCCAGCACGCGGCTGACCGCATTGACCGTCGCGGCGATGCGCAGGGCGGCCTGGATCTGCTGAGCGCCGACGCCGTGCTTCTTCAGTTCCGCCTCGTGGGCGTCGAGGCACATGCCGCAGCCGTTGGCCGCCGAGACCGCCGTCGACCAGAGCTCGAAGTCGACCTTCTCGACGCCGGGATTGGCCAGCACGTTCATCCGCAGCCGGGCCGGGAGCGTGCCGTATTCCTTGTTCGAGAGCAGGTGGACCGCACGGTAGTAGACGTTGTTCATGCCCATGATCGCGGCCGCGGACTTGGCGGCGTTCAGGGCTTCCGGCGAAAGGCCCGCGGCGATCGCGGCGGCCTCGACAGCCTTCACGACGGCGGGTTGGCCCACGGCGTAGGCGGACGCGACGAACGCGCCCCACTTCTGCTGGTCGGTGAGCAGGGTTTCGGCCGCCAGGCTCGACAGGTTAAGGCTCAGGTCCTTGGCATAGGCCGGCAGCGTCTCACGCAGCGCGTCGAGCGACATGGCAGTCTCCGATTTCAAATGAGGAAGGTGTCCGGGAGGGGCGCTGGAAGGCGGGGGAGGCCCCTCCCGGACGGGTCCGAAGTCGCGGCTTACGCGGCCTTCAGGGTCTCACCGCCCACCGAGCGGTTGCAGGGGCAGAGTTCGTCGGTCTGCAGGGCGTCGAGGACGCGCAGGGTGTCCTGCGGGTTGCGGCCGACGTTCAGGTTGGTGACGTAGACGTGCTGCACCACGTTGTCGGGATCGACGATGTAGGTGGCGCGCAGGGCCACGCCTTCATCCTCGTTCAGCACGCCGAGCGCGCGGGCGAACTTCCCGGAGTTGTCGGCGAAATTCCAGATCGGCAGGCCGGTCAGGTCCGAGTGCTCGCGGCGCCAGCCGAGCTTGGAGTGCTCGTTGTCCGTGGAGCCGCCCAGGACGACGGTGTCGCGCTCTTCGAACTGCGAGTTCAGCTTGGCGAACTCGGCGATCTCGGTCGGGCAGACGAAGGTGAAATCCTTCGGATAGAAGAAGATGACCTTCCACTTGCCGGGGAAGCTTTCCTTGGTGAGCGTCTCGAATGCGCTTTCGCCGTTCTCTTCGTGGCGATTGAACTTGGGCTTCACGCCGATGATCTTGAAGTCAGGCAGGGTCTCGCCAACGCCGAGCATAGGTACTCTTCTCCAGGTTTGAGGTTCGGCCGCGACGGGGAGGTCCGCGGCGTCGGACTGGGAGATAGGGCTCAAGCGCGAGTATAGCCAATCGATTGGCTCTGTAATTTCGATAGATAATATCTATCTTAGCTGCATGCTCCCGACCCTTCGCCAACTGCAGTACCTGAAGCTCCTCGCCGAGCACGGCGGGTTCGGCAAAGCCGCCGAGGCGGCGCACGTAACCCAGCCGACGCTTTCATCCGGGATCCAGGAGCTGGAGCGCGCGCTGGGCGCTCCCGTCGTGGACCGCGCCCGCTCCGGCGTGATCCTGACCGCGGTGGGCGAGGAGGCCCTGCGCCGCGCCACGGTGATCCTGAACGAGGCGGAGGAACTGGTGGAGGCCGCCAAGAACGCCGGCCAGCCGCTGACCGGCCGCTTCCGCCTGGGCGTGATCCCGACCATCGCGCCGTTCCTGCTGCCGCGCGCCCTGCCGCTGCTGCGCGACAGGTTTCCGAAGCTGCGCCTCTTCCTGCGCGAGGACCTGACACAGCGCCTGATCGCGGCGTTGAAGGCCGGCCAGCTCGACGCCGCGCTGATCGCCTTGCCCTTCGACATGGCGGGCCTGAACTGGGCCCATGTCTCCGATGACGAACTCTTGGCCGCCATGCCGGCGAACCATCCGCTGGCGCGCGAGAAGTCCGCCTCCATCGCCGCCTTGGAGCGCGAGGAGCTGATCCTGCTGGAGGACGGCCACTGCCTGCGCGAGCACGCGCTGGCGGCCTGCGGGCTCAAGCCCCAGAAGTCGCTGTCGGGCGAGGAGAGCTTCGCGGCGACCTCGTTGCCGACCCTGGTGCAGATGGTCAGCTCAGGCCTTGGCATGACTTTCCTGCCGGCCATGGCGGTGGACGCGGGCCTGACCAACCCCGCCTCGGTCGCGGTGCGCCCTATCGCGGCCGTGAATGCTTCGCGCGAGATCGTCGTCGCTTGGCGGGCGGGCTCCAACCGCGGGGTCGAAGCCAAACTGATCGCCGAGACGCTGAAGCGCGCCTGACGCCTCTTCCCTGCAAAAGGGTTTAGACATATCGAAATACACTTGCAGACCAGATGCGGTTTAGATATATCGATAGCGCCCCGCTAAAGGAGGGGGCTTTCGATATGCACAGACACCATCATTTTTTCGGCCCGGGCCATGAGCACCGCGGCCGGCATCCGTGGGGCGGGCACATGGGCTCGCGTGGCGGTATGGGCGGCCATGGTCGCCATCGCGGCGGCCGCATCGGCCGGTTCCTGGAACACGGCGACCTTCGCTTCATCGTGCTCGCGCTCATCGCCGAGCAGCCGCGCCACGGCTACGAGCTGATCAAGGAGCTGGAAGACCGCACCGGCGGCGCCTACCGGCCCTCGCCCGGCGTGATCTATCCGACCCTGGCGCTCCTGGAAGACGAGGGCTTCATCCGCCCGGTCGAGGCCGAAGCGGGCCGCAAGCTCTACGAAGCCACGGATGCCGGTCGTGAAGCGCTGGAGAAGAACCGGGCCGGCGTCGACGCCGTCTTCGGCCGCATGGCCGAGGCCGCGGAAGGCGCAGACACCACCCGCCCACGCATCGGCCGCGCCATGGCCAACCTCGGCATGGCCCTGCAACAGCGGCTCTCACGCCGCCCGATCACCCCCGAGGAGATCGACCGCATCGTCTCGATGCTCGACGACACCGCCTCGGCGATCGAGAAGAGCTGAGGAGGACGCGATGCGATCAAGCTCGACGATCGTCACCGGGAACGCGCCCCGCTACATGTCCCAGCTCTGCAAGCACTTCGGCCATCGCGTGCCGACGGTGCTGGACGAGCGCGAGGGCCAGATCACCTTCGAAGCCGGCCGGGTCCACCTGCGCGCCTCGCCCGCGACCCTGATGATCCGGGTCGAGTCCGCCGATTCCGAAGGCCTGGTCCACCTCGAGGGCGTGGTGGCGAGCCACCTGAAACGCTTCGCCTTCCGCGAACCCGACCTCGCGGTCGAATGGAGCCGCGCGCCGGTCGAGGCTTAACTGACCTCGTGCTCCCCAATTCTCCCCTTCGGGGGAGATGGCGCATAGCGCCAGAGGGGGCCGGGCCTGTGGCCCGGTGGGGGAGATGGCGCATAGCGACTCAGGGGGCGGTTGGGCCTCCAATTCCCCCTCCGTCACGTCTCGCTGCGCTCGCCGCGCCACCTCCCCCTGAGGCGGAGGACGAGCACTAATCCATCAGCTTCTGCGCCAGGTAGACGTAATGCCTGGCCCAGCGGCGGGCGTTGAGTTCGGGGTCGGCGTCGTTGGCGTGACCACCGAAGGTCTGCTCGTAGTAGAGGTAGGGGATCCCCATCGCTTCGAGCTTGGCCGCGAACTTGCGCGCATGACCCGGGTGCACCCGGTCGTCGCGGGTGTTGGTGGTGATGTAGGGCTCGGGATACTTCACCCCGGGCTTGAGGTTCTGATAGCCCGAGTACTTCTCGATGAACGCCCGGTCGGCCGGGACGTCGGGATCGCCGTACTCGCCCACCCATGAGGCGCCCGCCGAGAGGTGGTTGTAGCGCAGCATGTCGACCAGCGGGCTTTCCACCACGATGGCGTTCCAGAGCTCCGGATGCTGGGTCATCGAGACCGTCGTCAGCACCCCGCCGTTCGAGCGGCCATAGATCCCCAACCGGCGCGCCGAAGTGATCTTGCGGGCGGCCAGGTCGCGGGCGACGGCGGCGAAATCGTCGAAGGAGAGCTGGCGTTTCTCACGCAGCACCGCGTCGTGCCAGGCGGGCCCGAACTCGCCGCCGCCGCGGATGTTGGCGATGACGTAGGCGCCGCCGCGCTCCAGCCAGATCTTGCCCATTTCCGGCAGGTAGACCGGCGGCTTGGAGACCTCGAACCCGCCGTAACCGTACATGATGGTCGGGATTGAGCCGTCCAGCTTGGCGGCCTTCGGGCGCACCACGAAGTAGGGGATCTTCGTCCCGTCCGTGGACGTCGCCCAGAACTGTTCGACCACATCCTTCGAGGCGTCGAACCGCGCCGGCAGGGTCTTTAGCTTGGCGACCTTGCCGGCGCCGGCGTCGGCCAGCCAGAGCGAGGTCGGATCGAGGAAGCCCTCGACGGTCACGAAGAGCTGGTCGCTGTCGTCGGCCGCATCCACCAGGTTGATATTGGCGTCCTTCGGGAGGCCCAGGCGCGTCGGCTTCTGGCCGCTCTTGGCCAGGTCGTAGACGTCGACAGCGCCTTTCACGTCCTCCAGCAGCAGGACGACCAGCTTGGACTTCGTGGAGGCGACGTTCTGGATCGCCTGGCGAGGGCCCGGCTGGAAGAGCAGCTCCGGGGCCGCCCACGGCGCGTCAGCCCGCTGCGGTTGCTGCAGGTCGGCGAGCCGATAGGCGATCAGCGCGCCGGCTTTGAAATTCCGCCACGGCTCCTTCAGCGCGAAGACCACGCGGCCGCCGACATAGGTCTGGTAGTCCGCCTTCGGCGGCAGCGGGATCCGCACGGGTCCCTTGTCGGTCAGCAGGCTGAACTCACTCTGGAAGAAGGTGACCCCGCGCCGGACCATCAGGGCGTCGGCCTTGCCGCCGTCGCCGCGCAGCACGATCGGGGCGGCGGAGACGTCGGTCTTCTGTCCGCGGAACACCTCGCGCGGCTCGCCGCTCCGGGTGGCGATCTTCAGGACGTAGCCGTACCCGGAGTTGGTGACCTCGCCCTTGGTCCACTCGCGGCTGACCAGAAGGCTCGAAGGATCGATCCACTCGATGTCCTGCTTGCCCTCGGCCAGCTTGAAGCCGCCATCCACGAAGCGCTTGGCCACGGTGTCGAACTCGCGCACCTCGACCGCATCGCCGCCGCCGTTCGAGAGTGAAACTAGGCAGATGGTCTGCGCCGGCTTCAGGCAGTCGGCGCCCTTCCAGATCCAGTTCTTGCCCTCGGCCTTGGAGAGCGCGTCGAGGTCCAGCAGCGTCTCCCACTGCGGGCTGGCCGTGCGGTAGGAAGCCTCGGTCGTGTGACGCCAGACGCCGTGCACATGGCCCGCGTCCTGCCAGAGGTTGTCGATCCCGCCGGCCCGGAAGTGCGGCGTCGGGATGCGATCCTGCGCGGTGAAGATCGCGCGGGCCTCGGCGTGGAAGGTCTCGTAGCGCGGATCGCTCTCCAGCCGTTTCGCCGACCTGGCGTTCTGTCCCTCGACCCAGGTCATCGACCGCGGCGCGTCGATATCTTCCAGCCATTGGAAGGGATCGGCGGGGGCGGCCTGCGCGTGGGCGGCGACGGGGAGGGCGAGCAACGCGGCGACCGCGCAAACCAATGACTTCATGCCCAAGGTTCTAGCCTCAGCGGATCGGCCTTGTCTCCTCCCGCCGTGGCTCGACAGCGAGTCCGCCGAAAGCCAAGCTCCCGCCGAATCCTTTGGGGCGGAAAAGATGACGATGCGTGCGGGTCTTGGGCGGCGACAGGTGCTGGCGGGCGCGGCGGCGATGGCGGCCTCCAGCGCGGCGGCGGCTCCTGCGCAACGGCCGCCCAACGTCATCGTCGTGCTGGCCGACGACCTGGGCTACGGCGACCTGGGCATCCAGGGCTCGCGGCTGATCGCGACGCCTAACCTCGACAAGCTGGCGCGCCAGGGAGTCCGCATGACGGACTTCTACGCCTCGGCAAATATTTGCACGCCGTCGCGAGCGGGGCTGCAGACGGGCCGCTACCCGGTCCGCACCGGCCTCGCCTGGCAGGTGATCCAGCCCAACGACACCAACGGCCTGCCGCTCTCCGAGATCACCATCGCCGAGGCGCTGAAGCCCGACTATGCGACCGCCCTGATCGGCAAGTGGCACCTGGGCCACGTGGCGCCGTCCTGGCCGCCGACCAACCACGGCTACGACCTGTTCTTCGGCCTTCCCTACAGCCACGACATGAAGCCCCTGGCGCTCTACACGGCCAGTCCCGGCGTGGAGCTGACCAAGGAGGATGTCGACTTCCCGCACCTGACCCAGCGGTTCTTCGACCGGGGGGTGAAGTTCATCGAGGACAACCGCGCCAGGCCGTTCTTCCTGATGCTGGCGCTCTCGGCGCCGCATCTGCCGCTGGTTCCGAACCCGGACCATGCCGGCCACTCGCAGGCCGCCGCCTACGGCGACGTGGTCGAGGAGGTGGACAGCCAGGTCGGCCGGCTGATGGCCCGGCTGTCGGCGCTGGGCTTGGACAAGGACACCGTGGTGATCGTCACCTCCGACAACGGCCCCTGGTTCGAAGGCTCGACCGGCGGCCTGCGCGACCGCAAGGGCGGCTCCGGCTGGGACGGCGGCTATCGCGTGCCGTTCCTGGTCAGGGCGCCGGGTCGGATCCCCGCCGGCCGGGTCAGCCGCGAGCTCGCCATGAACATCGACCTCCTGCCGACGATCCTGGCCCTGGCCGGCAAGCCGCTCCCGAAGACGGAGATCGACGGCCGCGACCTCAGCGACGTGCTCATCAAGGGCGCCAGGAGCCCGCACGACGAACTGATCCTGTTCAACAACGAAAAGGTCGCCGCCATCCGCACGGACCGTTGGAAGTATGTGGCCCGCTCGTACTATCGCGGCTCCGAGTACCCGCTGTCGGCGGTCCGGTCCGAGCTGCTGTTCGAAGTCCGGGCCGATCCCTCGGAGGCCTACAACCTGGCGAGCCTGCACCCCGACGTGGTCGCCGACATGCAGGCCCGGCTGAAGCGCGCGCAGGCGACGTTCGAGCCGCTGGCGGTGCACAAACCCTGAGGCCAAACGGCGCCCGCGACCACGCCGGGTGATCTGGCGGCGATCTTCGCCTATATGTCCGCCTCCATGAGCCGTCCGTTCCTCAAGATGAACGGGCTCGGCAACGACTTTGTCGTGGTCGAGGCCCGATCCGCCCCGTTCGCGCCGAGCGCCGACGAGGTGCGTGCGATCGCCGATCGCGCCAGCGGGATCGGCTGCGACCAGCTCATCGTGATCGAACCGGCGGACGGCGACGCCGACGCCCGGGTGCGCTTCTGGAACGCCGACGGCGAGGAGATCAACGCCTGCGGCAATGGCACGCGCTGTGTTGGCTGGCTGCTGCTGCAGGCCAACGGCAAGGACCAGGTGGTGCTGGAGACCAAGGCCGGACGGCTGATCGCCAGCCGGGCCGGCGAGCGGCTGGTCAGTGTCGACATGGGCAAGCCCGGCCTCGAATGGGCCGACATCCCGCTGGACGCGGCGCAGGACACCCGCGCCCTCGACGTGGTGCTGCACGACGATCCGGCGCTGGCCAGGGCGCCCGGCGCCGTCTCGATGGGCAATCCGCACGTGGTGTTCTTCGTCGACGACATCGGCGCCGTGCCGATCCACGAGGCCGGCCCGGTGGTCGAGCTCCACCCGCTCTTCCCCGAGCACGTCAACGTCGGCTTCGCCCAGGTGAAGGCCCGTGACCGCATCCGCCTTCGGGTCTGGGAACGCGGCGCCGGCCTGACGCAGGCCTGCGGCACCGGGGCCTGCGCAGCGCTCGTCGCCGCCGCGCGCCGCGACCTCGCCGATCGCTCGGCCACCCTCGAGCTCGATGGCGGCGACCTGCTGATCGAATGGCGGGCCGACGACAACCACGTGATCATGACCGGCCCCGCCGCAGTCGACTTCGCGGGGCACCTGCCGTGACCGACGACGTCGACATCGTCACCTTCGGGTGCCGGCTGAACTCGTACGAAAGCGAGATCATCCGCAAGCAGGCGGCCGCCGACGGCCTGACGGACGCGGTGGTGTTCAACACCTGCGCGGTGACCGGCGAGGCCGTGCGCCAGGCCCGGCAGGCGATCCGCAAGGCCCGCCGCGAACGCCCGCACGCCAGGCTGATCGTCACCGGCTGCGCGGCCCAGATCGACCCCGCGGCCTTCGCCGGCATGGCCGAGGTCGACCTCGTTCTGGGCAACGCCGAAAAGAGCCAGGCCGGCTCCTACGCGCCCCAGGCCGAGCCGATGCGGGTGCGGGTCAACGACATCATGAGCGTGCGGGAAACCGCCGGCCACCTGATCGACGGCCTGAAGGATCGCGCCCGCGCCTATGTCGAGGTGCAGAACGGCTGTGACCACCGCTGCACCTTCTGCATCATCCCCTATGGCCGCGGGAACTCGCGCTCGGCTGCCGCCGGCGAGGTGGTCGAGCAGGTTCGCAGGCTCGCCGCCCAGGGCTACCAGGAAGTCGTGCTGACCGGCGTCGACGTGACCAGCTGGGGTGCAGACCTGCCCGGGCAGCCGACGCTGGGCCAGCTCGTCGCCCGGATCCTGAAGCTGGTCCCCGAGTTGCCGCGCCTGCGCCTCTCGTCCATCGACGCCGCCGAGATCGACCCCGACCTGATGCGCTGCCTGGCGACGGAACAGCGCCTGATGCCCTACCTGCACCTGTCGCTGCAGGCCGGCGACGACATGATCCTGAAGCGGATGAAGCGCCGCCACCTGCGGGCCGACGCCCTGAAGCTGATCCGCGACGTGCGGGCCGTGCGTCCCGACACCGCTTTCGGCGCCGACCTGATCGCCGGCTTCCCGACCGAGACCGACGAGATGTTCGAGAACACGCTCTCGCTGGTCGAGGAGGCGGGGCTCTCGTTCCTGCACGTCTTCCCTTACAGCGCCCGCCCCGGCACGCCGGCCGCGCGGATGCCGGCGGTGAAGGGCGATATCGTCAAGGCCCGCGCCGCGCGCCTGCGCGCCGCCGGCGACGCCGCTCTGGTCCGCCACCTGGAACGCCAGGTCGGTCGCACCCTGGCCGGCCTTGTCGAGCGCCCCGGCCTGGCCCGCGCTGAGGATTTCACCGAGATCGCCTTCACCGGCGAAGCCACGGTCGGCGGCGTGGTCGATCTGATCGTCACCGGCCACGACGGCAAGCGGGTGACCGCGCGGCTGCCGATGCTGGAGGCCGCGGAATGAGCTGGTCGGGCGGCTGCCAGTGCGGGGCGGTGCGCTACCGCGTCGAGGGCGAGCTCGGCCGCGCCACCATCTGCCATTGCCGCATGTGCCAGAAGGCCATGGGCGGCCCGTTCGGTCCGTTCGTCTCGGTGAAGAGCGATCAGGTCGAGTGGACGCGGGGGACGCGCAAACGCTTCGCCAGCTCCAACAAGGTCTCGCGCGGGTTCTGCGCCGACTGTGGCACGCCGCTCACCTTCGAGTGGAGCGAGACGGTCATCGACCTGGCCTTCTACACCTTCGACCGGGCCGAGGAGGTGGTCCCGACCGTGCAATTGCAGGCGCCCATGGCCGCGTCATGGGTCGGCCACATCGCCGACCTGCCGATCCGCGATCACACGACCGAGCCGCATCTCGCCGCCCATTTCGCGGCGATCGTCTCCAACCAGCACCCGGACCACGACACCTAGAACGGGCGGATGGCTGCGATCTGCTGGCTCTCGAGCTGGAAGCGGATCTTCTCGCCCACCGTCAGGTCCTTCAGCAGGGCCGCCTTGCTCACGACGAAGGGCTGGGTTCCGGCCGGCCAGTCCAGCGCTTCAACCGGTTCGTAGGCGATGGTCACCCGACCGGCGTCGAGGTCGACCGCCTTCACGATCCCGACGATTTCCGGCTGCGCGAAGGCCTTGGCCGGCGCGCCCGCGGCCGTCGGCTTCGCGCCGCCTTGCGGATGACCGCCCCGGCCGCCGCCGCCGTGCCCGCGGCCTCCGCCGGACTGAGCCTGCGCGGCGCTCGCGGCCATCAGGCAGATCATCAGCAGGGGTGCGGCGCGCTTGAGCATGGGCATCAGCACGTGCAGCGCTTCCGGAGCAAAAATGAGGCTGGATTGTTTCAACAT
>JBOHKZ010000574.1:0-4749 GCA_050729355.1 Phenylobacterium sp.
GCGTTGGACTTCGCCTCGTCGGCGGCGCGGCGCACGGTGAGCTGGAAGGCGCGGGCCTCCATCAGGTGGTCGGTCATCCGCCGGCGCAGGTCCTGGTCGGCCACCCGGCCCGTCTCGTCGACGCCGACATATTCCTTGGCGGCCTCGATCACCGTCGGCAGCGGGGTCGCCTGGCCGATGTTGCCGCCGCCCAGCCCGGCCGAGATGTTGTCGCGCTCGAACTGCAGCAGCCGCTTGGCCACTGTCCAGCCGCCGTTCAGCGGCCCGAACAGCTGGTCCTTCGGCACCTTCACGTCGGTGAAGAAGGTCTCGCAGAACGGCGAGGTCCCGTTGATGAGCCGGATCGGCCGCACCTCGACGCCTGGGGCGGTCATGTCGATGAGGAGGAAGCTGATCCCCTCATGCTTCTTCGAGGTGTCCGTCCGCACCAGGCAGAAGCAGCGGTCGGCGAGGTTCGCGCCGCTGGTCCAGATCTTCGATCCGTTCACCAGCCAGTGGTCGCCCTTGTCCTCGGCCCGCGTCTGCAGGCTGGCGAGGTCCGATCCGGACCCGGGCTCGGAGTAGCCCTGGCACCAGCGCACCTCGCTCTTGATGATCCCGGGCAGGTGCTGGGCCTTGAGGTCCGGCGTGCCGTATTCGATCAGCGTCGGGCCGAACATCATCACACCCATGCCGCCGATCGGGTTGCGGGCGCCGATCGCCGCCATTTCCTCGGCGAGCACGCGGGCTTCCGGTCGCGAGAGACCACCGCCGCCGTATTCCGCGGGCCAGGTCGGCGTACCCCAACCCTTGGCGCCCACCGCCTCGCGCCAGGCCTTGCCGGCGGGGGTTTCAGGCAGGCCCATGGCGGTAGCCATCTGCTGCGCCGGGTCGCGCTTCAGGTCGTCGGGGAAGTTTGCGTCCAGCCACGCCCGCGCTTCGGCCCGGAAGGCCTCAACGTCGCCGCCAAAATCCGCCATCGAAATCTCGTCCTTCGAAATTCAAGCTCAAGTCTGGGCCGTCGCACGAAATAGAACGCCGGCCTTTTGGTCTATTTTGGGTCAGGCAACCCGAGCACCCGCTTGGAGACCACGTTTAGGTTGATCTCCGAGGTGCCCCCCTCGATGGAATTGGCCTTGGCGCGCAGCCAGCCGTGCACCGCCGCGAGCTCGGTCGGCGTGTAGCCCTCGCCGTCCCAGCCCAGGCCCTGCGAGCCCATGGCCTCGACCATCAGCTCCGAGCGCTCCTTGGCCGATTCCGCCGCCGCATACTTGATGATCGAGGTCGCCGCGGAAGGCCCATTCGACGCCCGCGATTCCGCCGCTGTCCGGCCGATGGTCTGGCGCAGCGCCTGGAAGTCCATCTTGTTCTTGGTGATCCGCTGGCGAAGGTCGAGGTCGGCCAGCCGCCCGCTCGCTTCCACGCCCACATAGCTCTTGGCCAGCTCGCCCAGGTCGCTCGACGACCCGCCGCCCACGCCGCCGCCCTCGCCGAAGCCGGCCGAGATGTTTTGGCGCTCGTACTGCAGCAGCCGCTTGGCGATCTCCCACCCGCCGTTGACCTTGCCCACCAGGTTGCCCTTGGGGATCTTCACGTCCGTGAAGAAGGTCTCGCAGAACGGGCTCTCGCCCGAGATCAGCATGATCGGCCGCGTCTCGACGCCGGGGCTCTTCATGTCGATCAGCACGAACGACACGCCCTCGTGCTTCTTCGTGGCGTCGGTCCTGACCAGACAGAAGCACCAGTCGGCCTTGTCGGCGTAGCTGGTCCACACCTTCTGGCCGTTGATCAGCCAGTGGTCGCCTTTGTCCTCGCAGCGGGTGGCGAGGCTGGCGAGGTCGGAGCCCGCGCCCGGCTCGGAATATCCCTGGCACCAGCGAATCTCGCCGCCGGTGATCTTCGGCATGTGCTCGCACTTTTGCTCTTCGTTGGCGTATTCCAGCAGCACCGGGCCCAGCATCCAGATGCCGAACGAGAGCAGGGGCGGGCGATAGCGGCCCTTGGCGATCTCCTGGTCGATCACCCGCGCCTGGGCCGGCGTCAGCCCGCCGCCGCCATATTCCTTGGGCCAGGTCGGCGCGGTCAGCCCGCGCTCGGCGGCGCGCCGCATCCAGACGCTCTGCGGGTCGTTCGAGCCTGCGAATGCGCGGCCGCCCCAGACGGCTTCCGGGTCGGTCTTGGCGTTGGGGTCGCGCAGTTCGGCCGGATAGTTGGCCTCCAGCCACGCACGGACTTCGGTGCGGAAAGCGTCCAGGTCGGTGGCGCCGAAATCGGCCATGGGATGCTCCGAAACGCTTAGGGGTGAACTCGCCGCCACCTTAGCGCCGAGCCTCGTGAGAGCAAGCGCGACCAAACAGATGTTTGAAGCGCTTTTGGAGCGGAGCAGCCCGATCTTTTGAAGCGAAGCGGGATACGAAAACAGCGCTATAAGGCCCGCGTCGGAAACAATGCCCGGACCCGGATGCGCTTCCTGAAAGACCTAAAACCGGCGGCGTTCGCGGCCGCGCCCCTGACGGCCGCGGTCCTTACCCTGGTGGCCGGGGTCCTGCTGTTGGCGTCGGGCGCGACGCCCTCCGAACCGGTCCGCTTCATGCGGCTGATCCAGTTCACGCCGGTCTATCTGATCGAGGCCAGCCACTTCCTCTCCTCCATCGCCGGCCTGGCGCTGGTGATGCTGGCCTTCGGCCTGCGCGCCCGGTTGGACGCGGCCTGGGCGGCGACCATGGGGGTGCTGCTGCTGGCGGCGACGCTCGCCTTGCTCAAGGGCTTCAACTGGGAAGAGACCGCGATGCTGCTGGGCATCGCTCTCCTGCTGGCGCCGTTCCGCGGCGCCTTCCCGCGGGTCTCGCGCCTGACCCGCATGGAGATCACCCCCGGCTGGCTGATCTCGGCCCTCTGCGCCCTGCTCGGCGCAGGCCTGCTGGGCCTCTGGTCGTTCCAGCACATGGACTACACCGGCGTGCCGCTGTGGAAGGTGATGGTCGACGCCGATGCTGCGCGGGCCATGCGCGCCTGGGCGGGGGCGGCGGTCGCGCTCTTCGGCTTCGGCCTCTGGCGGCTCTTCGCCTCGGCCGCGACCCCGCCCGTGGTGGGCGAGGCCGACCCCGATTTCGAGCGGGTGCGGGCCATTCTCGCCAAGGCCGAGGTCGCCGAGCCGGGCTCCAACCTGGCGCTGCTGGGCGACAAGCGCTTCCTGTTCTCGGCCTCCGGCGACAGCTTCCTGATGTTCGGCGTGCGCGGCCGCACCTGGGTCGCGCTGGGCGGCACGGTCGGCCGGCGTGAAGAGCGGCTCGAGCTGCTCTGGCGGTTCCGCGAACTCGCCGACGCCCACGCCGCGCGGCCCGGCGTCTACGGCCTGGGCGCCGAGGACCTGCCCGACATCGTCGAGCTCGGCTTCTCCATCCAGAAGGTGGGCGAGAGCGCCGCCGTGCCGCTGGAAAGCTTTTCCATCGAGGGCCGCAAGCGCGGCAACCTGCGCCGCGCCTGGCGCAAGGCCGGCGAGGAGGGCGCGACCTTCGAGATCGTCGAGGGGCCGGCGCTCGACGCGCTCCTGCCGCAGCTTCAGGTCATCTCCGACGAATGGCTCTCGCACCACGCCGGCGGCGAGAAGGGCTTCTCCATGGGCGGCTTCTGGCCCGGCTACATCGCCGAGTTCCCGGTGGCGGTGGTGCGCGTGAACGGCGTGGCCGTCGCCTTCGCCACGCTCTGGACCACGGCGGCCCGCAGCGCCTTTTCCATGGACCTGATGCGCTATTCGAACGAGGCGCCCAAGAACATCATGGACTACCTCTTCGTCGAGCTGATCGCCTGGGGCCAGGCGCAGGGCTACCAGGCATTCGAGTTCGGCATGGCGCCGCTAGCCGGCCTCGACGACCGTCCGCTCGCCCCGATCATGAGCCGCGTCGGCAACCTGCTCTTCGAGCGCGGCGAGGAGATCTACAACTTCCAGGGCGTGCGGCGGTACAAGGACAAATACGACCCGCTGTGGCAGCCCCGCTACATCGCCGCGCCGCACAAATGGGCGATCCCGCTTCTGATGGCCGACGTCGGCCTGCTCTCGTCGGGCGGCGTCTCCAGCTTGGCCAAGCGGCCCAAGCGGGCGGAGGAGCCGAAGGAACTGGCGCAGGCCGCCTAGCCTGCTCAACTGAGGTACTAAGGGTTTGCGTCGGGTTGACCTGTCCGCACGAGCCCTATCCTCTCAAGCTTTAGTGCGATTATCGCGCTGATGTGGCTGGGGAATATCGTGACGGACCAGCAGGCGGAGAACTCAGGCATCCACGGCGACGCCGAGGCAGCGCTGCGTTTGCCGACGCCGCTCAGCGTCCTCACCGCGCTTACCCAGGCGCCGCTCGGGATCGCCATCTTCGACCGCGACATGCGCTATCTGGCCGCCTCCAGCCGCTACCTCATTGAGCAGGGCCTCCCGGGCGACACGCCGCTGCTGGGGCGCGTGCACTACGAGGTGTTTCCGGAGGTGCCCCAGCGGTGGCGTGAGATCCATGCCCGGGCGCTGAGGGACGGCGTGGAGCGCAGCCACGATGCCGACCCCTTCCTGCGGACCGACGGCCGCGTCGACTGGATCCGCTGGTCGGTGAAGCCCTGGCGCACCGACGCGGGCGAGATCGGCGGCCTGGTGCTCTACACCGAGTTCGTCACCCCGAGCGTCGAGTCCCGGATGACCCTCGAAGCGGCGGAGGCCCGCTATCGCGCGGTCTTCGATCAGGTGGCCATGGGCGTCGCCCGCGTCTCGCCGGCGGGCGAGTTCCTGGA
>JBOHKZ010000575.1:0-3679 GCA_050729355.1 Phenylobacterium sp.
CTCGAAGGCCTTGTCGCCGGGGCCGGTGTTGGTGCGGGCCTTGGCGCCGCCGGCGACGATCAGGCGCGGCGCGCGCGCCGGGGTGTTCGGGGTTTCATTGCGCTTGGACATCTCAACCTCCTGGTTGGTCCTATCGCCGGATTGGCGACGGCCTCATGACGCGCGCCCTAAAGTCTCTATTCAAACTATATCGCAATATATCGACTCTATACTTTCAACGCCCGGGCTCGCCGTAGGCCAGGATCGCCAAGCGGTCAGCCAAGGCGATCCGCCGCTCGTGAAATTTGGACACCAGCGCCAGTCGTTTCTCGGTGAGGCTGGCGGACGCGACGGCGATCAACGCCTGCGCTTCGGCCGGTAGATCCGCGATGAGCTCGCCCTCACAGCGCCGAACCGGTCCGAGTTGGGTCTGCACGGTCCGAAAACTCGCCGTGAGCGCGCGGCTGCCGGCCTCCATAACCCACTCCATGAAGAGACGCTCGATGTCTCGGACGGGGTTTCCGGATGCGCCGATCGGCCCTTCGGCGCCGCTAACCCCTTGGCGAGACACCCGTTCCCGCTCGGCTTCATGTGCAATGGTCAGATGCGAGAGCCCCAGCCGATAGAGGTCTGCGATATCCACACCGGACAGCGGCCGCAGGAAGAAGCCCTGGCCGCGCCGATCCTCCAAGAGACCCTCGCCAGCTAGCCGTGACAGAGCCTCCCTGACCGGAGTGGCGCTCAACTTAAGGCTCTCCGCCACCTCCGTGGCGGCGATGCGCATCCCAGGCGGGAAGCCGCCCTCGCGGAGACGTTCTCGCAGTTGGAAGAGGGCCCGTTGGAAGGGTTCAACAGGATTGGCCGCCATAAGCTTGCACTCCACCAGGTCCACAACCTTAGAATATGGCGCGGCTGCAATCGTGCTTGGCAAGACGGATATATTCGTCTTCCACGGGAAAAGAAGGTGAATAGAGATTAGGTAGGATCAATTCCCGCAACTAACTTGCGGAACACCGCCGATATATTGCGGGCGCTACCCGGGGTCTCGCCGCGCGGCCAGCCGGTGGCACAACACGCCGGCCTGCTGCGCCCGTTGCGCAAGGTTCAGCGCCGGCCCGAAGTCGCCCCGGGACTGCCTGCGTTCAGCGTCGAGGGAGTTAGGCAAGGTCAGCACGCAAACGGGCTCCAGAGCCATCAGGGCCTCGTTGACCCGGAACGGCGCCGCTCGCCCATCCCGGTCGAAGTCGGCCCGCGCCAGCACCAAGGTCACGGCCTTCTGCTGCGCCCATTTGATCGCCAGGCGTTCTGCGCCCTTCGCGCCGGAGGTGGCCAGCGCCATCTCGGGCCAGGTTTCGCGCGCCCAGTTTAGGGCATCGAAGATGCGGCCGGCGTCCTCGGGGGTGTCGGCTTGGGTCGCCCCTCGGAAGGCGACGATGATGGCGCCGGGACTGGCCGCCGCATGTCGCTCGGCCTTCCGGGCGCGCAGCGCCTCGCGGGCGTCGATCTGCGCGGCGGTGGTGCGGCTGGCCCGCACATGGCCGGTCCAGGGCTGCCAGACTTCTCCGGTGGCGGTGAGATAGCTGGCGGCGGCCGTGTCGCGAACCATCTCCAGGGCCATCACCGCCACGTCGGCGGCGCGGGCCTTGCGCGTGGCGTCCCGGATGTCGGTGTCGAGCACCTCGGACCCATCGAAGTCGCGGAGCAGGGCGTTCAGCGCGTCGCGCGCCCGGTCCGCCTCCCGATCGATCCGCTGCACGGCGGAATGGAAGGCGCCGATCACCGTCTCGCAGACCAGGGCCTGGAAGTCTTCCAGGGCGGTCTCGCCGATCACGTCGAGCACTTCGGTGATCACGGCATGGCCCAGGTGGCGCAGCGCCTCGTCGTCCGGATGCGGCCTTGGATCGTCGAGCGGCAGAGCCAGGGCCTGAAACGGCGTCAGGCTGTCGGTGACCGGCGGGGGTGGGGCGAGGGGCATCGGAGGTCCTTTCAGCGGGTTGGGTGAGCCCGCAGGCTCGCGGACCGCCCGCCGCCCCGGGCCTGGGGCCGCCGCAAGGGCTTTGAGCGCAGCGTCCCTTGCGGCGGCGCCGGGGCTGGGGCGAGGTCCCTCGCGCCCAGGGCGACCCGGCCCGCGTCCGACCTTGCCCTCGCCACCCCTCGCGGACCCGGCACCCGCTGCAGAGTCAGAGCCCCCGCGCGAACGCGAGGGCTCCAACATCTCGTCAGGCGGCGATCGTCTCCGCCGGGTCGTCCGCGACCTCGGTCTCCTCAGGCTCGACGGTGGCAGCCTCCTCGACCGGAGGCTCAGGCTCGGGTGCCTGCGCCGGTCGATCCCAGGAGAGCACCGCGGGCGCCCAGGATCGCTCGGCGGCCGACTGGGCGACGAAGGCCACCAGCTCGTCCTTCTTCAGGTCCTTGGCCCGGTCGTCCTCGCCATCCATTTCGGTCAGTAGGCTCATGAGCTGAGGCTTCGAGTGGGTGGCCAGGTAGGCAGCGTCGGGCGACCATTGCGCCGCGATGTTGGCGTGGCAGAGCGCTGCGATCTCGGCCGCCTCGGCGCGGGCCGCCGGCCGCAGCCGGTCGGTGCGTGGCTCCCGCAGGTTCAGGGAGATGGCGACCAACTCGGCCAGCAAGGCCAGCTTGTCCGTGTCGGTGAGGGTCTCGACCCAGCCGATGGGCCGCAGGCCGGACGCCCGATAGGCCACGCGTTTCGCCTCAAGCCGCGACCGCACCTCGCCATCCAGCGCCGCGATGGCCGAGAAGCCCACGCGCCGATAGCCGGTGGCGGTGATGGCGCAGGCCGATTCCTCCACGCTGCCGCTGGCGTAGAGGGCGAGCTGCTTGAAGAGCTGCGCGACCAGCACGGTAAGCGCCACGCCAGGTGCGTCCGCCAAGTCGCGGATCAGGCCGCGCGTGGCGACGTCGGTGATCGTCTCATGCCGGGCGTGGCTCGACCCCTCGACTTCCACCTCCGTCGGCGGGACCTCGATGTCCGGGGCGGTTCGACCGAGGCCGACCTCAGACGCCGCCTCGTCGTCCTCCTCCTGCTCAGAATCCTCTGCGGGCAGTTCCTCCTCTGGAATCCGCACGCCGTAGAAGGTCGCCGAAACCCCGTAAGCGTCCGCCGGGACCAGCAACACGGCGCCGATGCGAGAGATGTTCAGAGGCGCCGCGTCGACGGCCTGCAGGGCGTCGAACAGCGGGCAGAGCGCGGACGGCGCATCCTCGGCGGTCCCGTCGAAGGTCTCCAGGGCGTTGACGCAGGACTCCACCGTCGCGTTGGCTTCAGACAGCGTCGCCTTCTGCGCCTCGGTCAGGTCGGGGCGGTAGACGTAAGGGAGGGTCTCGTAGCCGTCGGGCGCCCGCAGGCCCTCTTCCCGGGCGACGAAGACGGACAGCCCGGCGTCGGTGAAGTGGTCGACCAGCGGCTGGACGCGCTTGCGCCACTCCGCCTGCAGGATCTCCTCGTCGAGCAGGGTGTCCGGCAACTCGCCGAACAGGTCCGACATCACGCGGCCGCCGGCCGCCGCGTAGCGCTCCAGGCCGACCAGGATCAGGCGATCGTCCTCCAGGGGCACGCGGCCGCGATCGACCAGGTTGCGCAACTGGTATTCCTGGAAGTAGCCGTCCAGCGCGGTCTGGGCGATCTCGGCCTGCTGCGCCTGGTCCGGCAGACGCGCGAACATCCGCGTCTGCTTCAGAG
>JBOHKZ010000576.1:0-7320 GCA_050729355.1 Phenylobacterium sp.
GAGACCTATCCTGCAAACCCCCTCCACCACCTTGCAGGTGGTCCCCCTCCCCCTACGGAGGAGGAGAAGGCTGCGGATGGCGTGGCGTCTAAACGCCTATCCGCTCTAGCCATGGCCTCCGCGAATCTGCGCTATCGTCCATCGTCGAGAGGCCGCCGAACCCGCGCATGCGCATCCTGATCATCAAGGGGCAGTCGCAGTATGGCGGCACCCGCCTCTTCGCCGACCAGGCGGCGCAGGCCCTCGAGCGCCGGGGCCACGCCGTCGAGGTCCTCGACCTAGGCGATGTGGCGGACGGCGCGCCGCGACTGCTGGCGCACGCGGCGACGGCGCGCGTCGACCTGATCTTCACGATCAACATCGCCGGCGAATTCCACGACGCTCAGGGCCGGTCCCTCGCCGACCTCTACGGCGCGCCGCATGTCGTCTGGCACACCGACTATGTCCTGAGCCAGGTCGCCCGGCTGCGGAGCACGCCCCGGTCGACCGCCATCCTGGTGGTCGACCCGACCCAGGCCGAGGGCCTCAGGTCGATCTATGGCCAGGACCGCTTCGACCATGTCGGCTTCTTCCCGCACCCGGCTGTCGGCGAGCCCGCGCCGGACGATGCGACGCTCACGAAGTTCCTCGAGCGCCGGCCGATCGAGGTGCTCTGGTCGGGCGGCTACCAGCTGCCCGACCTGCCCTGGCGCGACGTCGAAGGCCCGGCGCGCCAGCTCTACCAGGACGCCTTCGACCTGGCGGTGAGCCAGGAATGGATCCCGCCGCTGGAGGCGCTGGACACCGTGCTGGCCTCGCGCGGGATAGACCTTGGCGACCCGGCCATGAGCCCGTTGCGCGAGGCCGCCGGCCTGATCGACGTGGCGGTGCGCAGCACGCGGCGCTTCGCCTTCCTGGAGGCCCTGGCCCAGACCGGCCTGCCCTTGCGCATCTGCGGCGCCGGCTGGGAAAGCCAGCTCCACCGCTTCAGGAACGCCGCCTACGAGGGCGCCGTCGACATGACCCGCATGGTCGACCTGATGCGGCGGTCACGGCTGGTGCTGAACACCAACGGCAACTTCGGCGCCGGGTCGCACGAGCGACCGTTCTCCGCATCGCTGGCGGGGGCGGCGACCTTCTCCGACCTCAGCCGCTATTACGCCCAGGTGTTCGAGGCCGGCAGGAACATCGAGCTCTTCCGGTGGAAGGACCTGGCCGGCGGCATGGACAGGCTGACGAGCCTCGCCGCCGACCCCCAGCGCTGCTTCGACTACGCCCGCTCAGCCAAGGCGGTGACGCTCGCCGGCCACACCTGGGACGTCCAGGTGGAGCAGATCCTCCAGGCCGGCGAGGCGGTCAGACGTTAGCCGATCATCTTGCGATAGAGGTGCCAGCTCGCGTGGCCCAGAAGCGGGACCACGAAGATCAGCCCGACCAGCGCCGGAAGCGACCCCAACGCCAGGGCCCCGGCCACGATCGCGCCCCACAGCAGCATCACGCCGGGGTTGGTCCTCACCGCGCGCAGCGATGTGCCGATCGCCCGCCACATGCTGACGTCACGGTCGATGAGCAGCGGGAACGACACCACGCTGATCGCGAACGCCGCCAGGGCGAACAGGAAGCCGACGCCGAAGCCCTGGGCGATCATCGTCCAGCCGCCGCCGGTCGTGAAGACGCTGCGCTCGAAGGCGGCGATCGTATACGGGGCCGGCGCAGCGAGGTTCGCCAGGTAGATCTGATAGGCGACGCCCAGCCAGACGAAGAACAGACCCAGCAGGATCGCGCCAAGGCCTACGATCGACATCAGGGCGGGCGACCGGAACACCCCGAACGCATCGAGCCAGGTCACGTGGTCGCCCAGTTCGCGCCGGCGGCTGAGTTCGTAGAGCCCAACGGCCGCCACCGGGCCGAGGATCGCGAAGCCGGACGCCAGCGGGAAGACCAGCGGCACGAGTTCGTAGTTGAACGCCAGCGTTGCGAACACCAGGCCGGCCAGCGGGTAGATAAGGCCGATGAACAGCACATCGTCGCGCAGGGCGCCGACGTCGGCCGCGCCCTTCTTCAGCGAATCCCAAAGGTCGGCGGCGGTGATCTTGCGGACCACCGGCACGGCCTCGCCGATGTGCCGCGTCGGGTTCGGCAACGCCGCCCGACCGATGTCGGACACGGCCCAGCCCAGCTTCTCGATGACGAATTCGAAGGGGTTTTCGACGTGATTGCGCGACGCCATGCATCTGTCTCCCGAAACGAGGGGGAGGCGGCCTGGCGCGGGCGAACGGGCTCGTGGCAGACCACAACCCAAGAACACGGGTCGAAGCCTAGCATGCTCCTCTCCCCGCGTGGAGCGGGGAGAGGCGGCGCGCGTCCGTCTTAATTTCGGGCGGTGTCGACCAGCTTGTTCTTGGTGATCCAGGGCATCATGGCGCGGAGCCGTTGGCCGACTTCCTCGATCTGATGCTCGGAACCGCGGCGGCGGATGGCCTTGAAGCTCGGCTGGCCGGCGGCGTTTTCGGTCATGAAGTCACGCACGAAGCGGCCCGACTGGATATCGTCCAGCACCCGCTTCATCTCGGCCTTGGTCTCCGCCGTCACGATGCGCGGACCCGTCACGTACTCCCCGTACTCCGCGGTGTTGGAGATCGAGTAGTTCATGTTGGCGATGCCGCCTTCGTAGATCAGGTCGACGATCAGCTTCACTTCATGCAGGCACTCGAAATACGCCATCTCAGGCGCATAGCCGGCCTCGACCAGGGTCTCGAAGCCCGCGCGGATCAGCTCGACGAGGCCGCCGCACAGCACGGCCTGCTCGCCGAACAGGTCGGTCTCGCATTCCTCGCGGAAGTTGGTCTCGATGATCCCCGAGCGCCCGCCGCCGATCGCCGAGGCGTAGGCCAGGCCGAAGTCCATGGCGTTGCCGGTCGGGTTCTGGTGGATGGCGATCAGGCAGGGCACGCCGCCGCCCTTCTGGTACTCGCCGCGCACGGTGTGGCCGGGGCCCTTAGGCGCGACCATCAGCACGTCGATGCCGGGGGCCGGCTCGATGAGGTTGAAGTGCACGTTGAGGCCGTGGGCGAAGAGCAGCGCCGCGCCGTCGCGGATGTTGGGCGCGATGTCGGTCTTGTAGATGTCGCGCTGCAGCTCGTCGGGCGCCAGCACCATGAGCGCGTCGGCCCACTTGGCGGCGTCGGCCACGGTCATCACCTTCAGGCCGTCGGCTTCCACCTTCTTGGCGGTGGCCGAGCCGGGCTTCAGGGCCACGACAACGTTCTTCACGCCCGAGTCCTTGAGGTTCAGCGCATGCGCCCGACCCTGGGAGCCATAGCCTACGATGGCGATCTTCTTGTCCAGGATGCGGGAAAGGTCGGCGTCGCGGTCATAGTAGACGCGCATGATTGTTCTCCTGAACAGGTAAGAGGCCGTCCCTGCGCGCAACGCAGGTGCAGCAAAGCGGGCGCTTTCCAGCGGTTTTTTGCTCAAAGGTCAAGGGATGGACGGTCACAGCCGCAGCCTCGCCATGGCCAGTGAGTCGACGTAGGCGCCGTCGCGCCAGGCGTAGGACCGACGCAGGCCCTCCCGCTCGAAGCCGAAGCGTTCGTAGAGCGCGATGGCTCGGACGTTGTCGGCATAGACGCTCAGTTCCAGCCGCTTGAGGTTCAGCCAGTTGTCGGCCAGGTCGATCATTGCGGCCAGCAACGCCGTTCCGGCGCCGCGGCCGGCATAGGCGTCGTGCACCGCCAGGCCGAACTGGCCGGCGTGGCTGCGGCGGTTCTCGAAGCGCTCCAGGCCGATGCAGCCGATGACCTTGCCGTCGATCACCGCCACGAGACGGGTCAGCGTGGCGGGCGCGCTGGCGCTGCGCTTCTGGCGGGCGTCCACCGAGGTGTAGGGCAGCTGCAGGGTGCCGGCGTAGGCGTTCGGCTGGTTCCAGGCCTCGGTGAGGTCGGGGATGTCGCCGGGCTCCAGGGCTCGGATCAATATGTCGGGCGGCGGTTCGGGCATGGTCTCGTCTCCGGTGGGCCGGACGGACGAGGGCTCAAAGAAAAAGCCCCGTCCGGATCCGGCGGGGCTGGTGGTTGGCGGTCGGTGCTTGCTGCTTGGCCTTAGCGCACGACGTCCCTCACCGGCCCGCCAGAGGCGGTCCGCGTGATAAGTACGTTGTGCATGGCAAACGTGCGCATGCAGCATCCATAATCTGTTAGGCGAAGCTTGGCAAAGCCCACTGCATGATCGAAATCACGCCAAACATCGCGCTCGGCGACGACGAGGTGCAGGTGCGCGCCGTCCGCGCCTCGGGGCCCGGCGGCCAGCACGTCAACAAGGTCTCGACCGCCATCGAGCTGCGCTTCGACGTGCGCGCCTCGCCGTCGCTGCCGGAAGGCGTGCGCTCGCGTCTCTACCGGCTGGCCGGCAGCCGGCTTACGCTGGACGGGGTGCTGGTCCTGGTGGCGCAGGGCTCACGCTCCCAGGAGATGAACCGGGCCGAGGCGCTCGACCGGCTGCTCACCCTGATCCGCAAGGCCGCCGAGCCGCCGCCCCCGCCGCGCAAGAAGACAAAGCCCACCTACGCCTCGAAGCTGCGTCGCCTCGACGGCAAGACCAAGCGTGCGAGCGTGAAGACCCTGCGCGGCCGCCCGAGGGGCGACGACTGAGGCCTGTCTATCAGTCCGTGGTGTCGTCGACCGGCGCGGCCGGCCCGTTCTTCTTGATGCTCTCGATGGCGTCCTTGGCCGACGATTTCGAGGCGTAGCCCTCGGTCGAGAACATGATTTCGTTGTTGAATTTGAAGCGGACCCTGAACTCGCCCGCCTTGTCTTTGTAGATTTCGAACTTGTGGGCCATGCCATGTCTCCTCGGCGGAGCCCCACCCCGAAACCACGCTCGTCTACCCCTGGCCAGGGGTCAAGCTGTACCGGTTCCTACGCTCAAGCTCTGGCGCGTTTTAGCCGCATTGGCCTATATGCTCGGCCTTATGGTTGCACGCGCTCGATTCCTCGCCTCGGCCGCCCTCTTGGGCTCCCTCACCGCCTGCGCCCCGACGCTCGGCCCGCCCCCGCCGCACACCTCGCCGGCGCCGGCCGCCAGCGCCGATTTCCGCGCCGCCGATTTCGCGTGGTCGCAGGGTCCGGGCCGCAACACGCTGGCCGGCCGGCTGTCGTTCAAGCAGGGCGCGACCACCTACACCTGCGCCAACGCCAGCGTGATCCTGACGCCGGAGACGCCCTGGTCACGGCGCCGGATGACTGTGCTCTACAAGTCCGACACCCGCTCCGCCCTGCCCTCCGACGAGGTGCGGGCCCGCACGCCTCAGGCGCCTCCCGGCGACAGCGGCCCCTACATCAAGCGCACCACCTGCGACGCGACCAATCACTTCAGCTTCTCCGGCCTGCCGGACGGCGCCTGGTACGCGGTGACCATCGCCAAGCCCGCCGGCGGCGGCGCCAGCATGGCCTTCATGCGCCGAGTGACCACCCGCGGCGGCCGGACCACCACTTTCGATTTCTGACGGCTGAACTTCTCGCGTCCTGGCGGGTTCTCTCATCGGAAGGGGGCGCTGTTGCTCCTGCATGTGAGAGTTCCAGATGCGCGTCGCCGTCAGCACCCTTGTGATCGCCACCGCCATGGCGCTTGCCGCCGCGACGGCCCAGGCGGCGCCGCAGACGCCCGCCGGCGCACAGCAGATGGCCGCCAACTCGGTGGAGCGCCACGCCATCCAGGCGACCTACACCGGCCCTCAGCTCGAAGTCGGCTATTCCAGCAGCACCCGGCGCATCGCCGACTGCCTGGCGAGCTTCCCCGGCTACAACCCCAAGACCGACTTCATCTGGTCCCGCTCAGGGCCGAAGCAGCGCTGCAAGCTCTGATGCGAAAAACGCCCGCCGGATCGGCGGGCGTTCTCGTAGCGTCCTAGTGGACCTTGGCGCGGCCGATCTGCAGGCCGTCCTGTCCGGCGGAGACGTCGATCACCGCACCATCTTCCAGATCGCCCGCCAGCAGCTTGCGGGCGATCGGGTCGACCAGGTCCTTCTGGATGACCCGCTTCAGCGGCCTCGCCCCATAGACCGGGTCGTAGCCGCGCTCGGCGAGCCAGTGGGTGGCGGCGGCATCCAGCGCGATCGACATCCGCCGGTCAGCCAAGAGCTTCTCCACCCGCTGCAGCTGGATGCGCACGATGTCGTCCATCGCTGCGCGGCCCAGCCGCTTGAAGAGGATGATCTCGTCGATCCGGTTCAGGAATTCCGGCCGGAAGTGCGCCCGAACGCTGGCCATGACCGCGGGGCGGGCCTTTTCCACATCATCGTCGTCATCGAGACCGGCCAGGGCGTCGGAGCCCATGTTGGAGGTCATGATGATCAGGGTGTTGCGGAAATCGACCGTGCGGCCCTGGCCGTCGGTCAGCCGTCCGTCGTCCAGCACCTGCAGCAGGATGTTGAAGACGTCGGGGTGCGCCTTCTCGACCTCGTCGAACAGCAGCACCTGGTAGGGCCGCCGGCGCACCGCCTCGGTCAGCGCCCCACCCTCGTCGTAGCCCACGTAGCCGGGAGGCGCGCCGATCATGCGGCTGACCGAGTGCTTCTCCATGTACTCGCTCATGTCGAGGCGGGTGATGGCGTGCTCGTCGGCGAACATGAACTCGGCCAGCGCCTTGGTGAGCTCGGTCTTGCCCACGCCCGTGGGGCCGAGGAACAGGAACGAGCCGATCGGCCGGTTCGGGTCCTGCAGGCCGGCGCGGGCCCGGCGCACGGCGTCGGAAACGGCCACCAGGGCTTCCTCCTGGCCGACCACGCGGGCGCGTAGGGCGTCTTCCATGGCGAGCAGCTTCTCGCGCTCGCCCTCCAGCATCTTTTCCACCGGCACGCCGGTCCAGCGCGAGACAACGGCCGCGATCTGCTCGGCGTCGACGACTTCGGGCGAGACGGCGTCCTGCTCGGCCTTGGCTTCTTCTTCCGCCAGGCGCTTCTCCAGCGGCGGGATTTCGCCATAGGCGATCTCCGAGGCGCGTTGCAGGTCGCCACGGCGTTGGGCGGCCACCAGCTCGGCGCGCAGCCGGTCGATCGCCTCGCGCGCCTGGGCGGCGGAGGAGACCTTCTCCTTCTCGGAGCGCCAGCGGGCGGTCATCTCGGCGGACTGGCCCTCCAGTTCATCCAGCTCGTCTTCGAGCTTCTCAAGGCGGGCCTTGGAGGCCGCGTCGGTCTCCTTGGTCAGCGCCTCGCGCTCGATCTTCAGCTGCACGACGCGCCGGTCGATCTCGTCCAGCTCCTCGGGCTTTGAATCCACCGCCATGCGCACGCGGCTGCCCGCCTCGTCCATCAGGTCGATGGCCTTGTCCGGCAGGAAGCGGTC